>JALVDI010000099.1 GCA_027009115.1 Polyangiaceae bacterium
GGACCTGCCGGGCGGTCCACTGGACGCCGATCTCGAGGACGTGCTTGTTCTCGGCGCTCTCGAGCTCCCGGGCCAGGGCATCGGGGATCTCGCAATGGAAGGTCCGCGGGATGCTCTTGAGGTGCCGCTTCGTCGTGAGCACCTTCAGGCCCGGGATGATGGGCACCTCGATGCCTGCGGCGCGGCAGGCGTCGACGTAAGCGAAGTAGTGTGCGTTGTCGAAGAACATCTGCGTCACGATGTACTCGGCGCCGGCGTCGACCTTTTCCTTGGTGCGGCGGAGATCGCTCTCCAGGTTGGGCGCCTCGAAGTGCTTTTCGGGGTAGCCCGAGCAGCCGACACAAAACTCGGTGGGCACGGCGTCGAGGTAGGCGTCGAGGAACTGCCCTCGGTTCATCGCCGAGATCTGTCGGATGAGATCGACGGCGTAGAGGTTGCGCGTACGTCCGTCTCGCAGCGGCTTGCGGTAGCCGCTGTCGTCGCCGCGGATCGCCAGAACATTGTCGATGCCGAGGTAGCGCAGCTCGATGAGAAAGTCCTCCGTCTCTTGCTGCGTGAAGCCGTTGCACAGGACGTGGGGGACCGCGTCGACGTCGTATTTGTTCTGGATGAGCGCGCAGACCCCGAGGGTGCCCGGGCGCTTGCGTTTGACGTGTCGCTGGATGCCTTCGGAGGTCTCCTCGTAGACCACCTCGGCGGGGTGGCTGGTGACGTCGATGAAGGGCGGTTCGTGCTTCATGAGGTCATCGATGACGCTCATGATCTCGCGCACGTTGCCCCCGCGCTTGGGCGGGATGAGCTCGAAGCTGATGAGGGGCCGCGTGGCGCGCTCGAGGTGCTCGGTGACCTTCATGATCGCGCCAGCATAGCGCCGCGCCTCGTTGGAGCCAGCAGACGGTGACCTCGCGAAAGGTGGTCAGCGGCCAAAGGTACGGGCCCGTTGGGCTTCCCGGTCCAACGAGAAGAGGTCTCCCAGCTCGGCGAGGAAGTCGAAAGCGTAGATGCCCGTGTCGTGCCCGTCGCCCCAGCGCATGCGCAGCGCGTACTGTCCGCTCGGCGCGAGGTCGACGAGGGTGAGCGCGTCGTCGCTGAGCTTGTCGGTCCCTTCGACCCAACGGACCGGCCCGCTGTGCCCCTGGCATCCCGCGCAGGGGCAGTAGCCCCGGAGGATGCGGTGGGGCAGCAGCGAGCTCTCGCCGTCGCTCCAGAGGATCTCCAGCAGCCGTGCCCCTTCAGGCGCCCGGACTTCGATGGGTTCACGCTCCACGCTCAGTGCCTGTCAAACTCGTCGAGTCCCCGCAACACCATTCGCGCCGGTGTGTTCGCGCTCTCCGAGGCGCGCTCGGGTAGGGCCGCGCGGGGCGACGCGGCCTGCATCGCAGGGGGGATGCGCGTCTCCGAGGTCCTCGTCGCCGGAGCAGCGTTGGACCTGGCGGTCGGCGGCCGGGTCTTGTGGCCGGCCCTGCGTGACCCCCGCCGGCGCCTCGTCGTTCGGTCCGAGGGCGTCCTCATCCCGCTCTCGCCCGGAGGGTGCGGAGGGGCTGCGAGGGCGTCCGGCCCCGTCGGCTCTGGCGTCTCCGCTGGGGCGGCGGCTTGCTCGTTCGCCGCTGCGGCTGGGGTCTCCTCGGGTGGCTGCGTCGGACGCCTGGAAGGGGCCGCGGCCGCGTCGGGCGCACCTGAGGGTTCCCGGCCCCCGCCGCGCCACGAGTCGACGAGGACGAACGCCGCCCCCGCCGCCAGGGTCAGCAGGCCAAGGGTCACGAGGGCGCGTCCCGCGGTCGCGAACGAGCTCGCCGGGGGTCCCCCAGCCGAGGCGGGCGTGGCCGTCGTCAGAACCTGGGAGTGCGAGACGGCTTCGCGGTCGTGGGCGAGTGCCCCGTCTTCGGTGGTCAAGGGGCCCGGAGCCTCGCTCGGGGGGGCGTCCTCCCCGGCGAGCGCGCGCCTCAGCCGTTCCTCGAGCTTGTTCAGCGTCTCCCCGCCGTGAGCGCGGACATACGCGCCGACCCGCGCCGGGTGGACCTTTTCCGGGAGGCACGCGCGCAACGCCTGGGCGAATTCCTGGGCCGTTGGGTAGCGCCGGTCCCGGTCTCGTTCGAGGGCCTTGGCCACGACCCTGGAGAGCTGGGGGTCGATCGCCGGGCACACCTCCGCCAGCGTCGGGATGGGCTCTTGGGTGATCTTCTGAAGCGTTCGCAGGGGGTTGTCGGCCTTGAAGAGACGCCGCCCGGCGAGGCACTCCCAGGCCACGATGCCGAGGGCGAAGATGTCGACCCGCCGGTCCAGCGTCGCGCCGGTCGCCTGCTCGGGCGCGAAGTAGGCCATCTTGCCTTTGACCTCGCCAGTCTGGGTATGGCTGGAGCGCTGGACGGCCCGGGCGACGCCGAAGTCGAGGATGCGGGTCCGACCGTCCCCGTCCACGAGGATGTTCTGCGGAGACACGTCGCGGTGGACGATGTGCATGGGTTCGCCCAGGGGGGTCGTGGCGTCGTGGGCGTCGTGGAGCCCGAGGGCCGCCTGGGCGATGATCTCGACGGCGACGCTCGGATCGAAGCGGCGGTTCGTCCGAACCACCTCGCGCAGGAGCTGGGCGAGCGGGACGCCGACGACGAGCTCCATGACCAGGTAGAGCGAGTCGTCGTCGGCGCGCCCCAGGTCCAAGGTCTGGACGACGTGAGGGCTCGAGATGTTGGCGGCCAGGCGCGCCTCGTCGAGGAACATCTCGACGAAGCGGGGGTCCTCCGCCAGCGTTGGCAGCATTCGCTTGAGGGCGACGACCTTCTCGAAGCCGGCCTCGCCGATGATCCGAGCGGCGTAGACTTCGGCCATCCCTCCGCCGGCGATGCGGAACAGGGTCTCGTACCGTCCGAAGCGCCTCCGTTCGGTCCCCGTGAACGCCCGCTTGCGGCTGCTCCCTTCGCTGCTCACTCGCTCGCTCCGCGTTCACCCACCGAAGGTCGGGTCCACGTTGGGCGACATGCCCCTCTCAAAGCTCGCAGAGATGAACACGCGTCCCGTCCGGTAGGGTGTCACAGTAGTCGGCCGGGGTGCCAGCGATGCAGCCGGCGATGCTGCATCGATCGACCTCGCATCGCCAGGTCGGACGCTCCCGGTCCGTGACGGCTTCGCAGCCTTCCGGTGTCGTTTCCAGGACGCACGCCCCCGATTCGAGCTGGCACTCCTGCCGTTCAGGGTTGCAGCGTCCCTCTGCACAGTTGCCAGCCGAGCAGGGCGCGCAGCGAGGAACGGTTCGGATTTCGGCAGTCCAGCGCGTCGGCTCCGGGTCCTTCTTCATGAGGTAGAAAGGGTGATCGAGCGAAAACCAGACCTCGGCCTGCGGGTCGGCGCTCTGGGAAAGGTCCGCAGGCAGGAAATCGCACCCGCGGTTCAAGCAGAAGCGCACCTTGACGTGCAGGTCACGATCGGGGTGCTCGGTCTCGAGGCTGAATCGGTAGGGGAGCGGTTCGTCGGTGAGCGCGACGGGCTCGAGGGCGGCGCCCGCCCACGTGTCCTCCAGCGGCGTGGTGGAGGGCATGGCTTGCACCGACACCCACATCTCACCGACCTCCGCGGGCCGCGGCGGAAGCACCAGCTCGCCTTCGAGGACGGCCACTTGGTTGCAGGCCGTCATGCTGAGCAGTGAGAGCGTCCAGAGCCGATGGGTCATGGGATCACCAACACGTTGTCCGTTTCGCCCTCGAGCTGTGCCCGGCGGTGCAGCAGCACCCCGGACAGCGCTGCGGCGCCTGCGAGCACCACGCCGGTCACGATCCAGAACGCCGCGCTCTTGCGGAGCGGCCGACGCTCGGGCTCCAGCTGCAACTGCTCCATCACGACCTCGATGCGTCGCCGCTCCCCATCGCGTACGGCGCCTTCCCACGTGAAGGTGCGGTAGCCCTCCCGATCGGCGACGAGCGTGTGGCGCCCGGCGTCGGTCTCGAGCTCTCGTCGCCGGCCGCGTTCGGACTCCACGAGCCGACCGTCGAGACGGAGCTCGTAGTCCGCCTGCGGGTCGAGACCGACCAACTCGAGGACCGCGACGCGCGCCGCCTCTTCTTCGAGGAGCGCCTGGGCTTGTTCGCGGGCGTCGTACTCGGGGTGGCCGTCGAGGAGGCGCCGGAAGGCGTCCCGGGCATCTCGGTGCCTTCCGAGGGCTCGAAGCACCATCGCCACGTTGTAGAGCGCCGTGGGTACGCCGCTCAGGCGGTAAGCGCGCTCGAAGCCTTCAAGGGCGTCCGCCCAGCGTTCCTCGTCGGCCGCCTGAGACGCCGCGATGAAGGCTTCGCGGGCCTGCTGGCGGTCGCTATCGGACTGGGCGTGACCTCGGGGGAGGGCGCTCAAGAGCGAGAACAGCGCGAGGAAGGCGCTCGCCCATCGGAGAGGTTGACGCATCGCGGCTCGCTTCGAGTGTCGTCGATCCGCGGGGGCGCTGTCCACCGGGCGCCCGCGCCGAGCAGCGGCTCAGCAGCCCTCGTCCACGAGGCCGTCGCAGTCGTCGTCGTCTGAGTTCCCGCACAGTTCGGTGGACGCCGGGATCCCCACGTCCGTCTCGTCGCAGTCCGCCGCTTCGGGGGTGAACGTCCCCGGTTGTTCGCAGGCCAGTACCGGGGCCCCGCCGTGGACCCCATCGCCATCCATGTCGTTGTAGTAGGCCCGTTGCGGGAGGTCCTCGTCGACCTCGAGGTCGCAGTCGTTGTCGTCTCCGTCGCAGGAATCGAAGCGGGTCGGGTGGCGGGTCGGGTCCATGTCGTCGCAGTCGCCCACCCGCGCCGTGAAGCCTTCCGGGGGAGCGCACAGCGCCGACATCATCGACGCGGCGACGCCCCATCCGTCGCCGTCCATATCGCGGTAGAAGGTGGCTTCGAGGTCCATGTCGTCCGGTGTGTCCGGGTTGCAGTCGTTGTCGACGCCGTCGCAGTACTCGGGGGCCGCGTCGCGCATGGGGGTCGTCGTCGCCGGGTAGACGTCCGGGTTTTCGTCGTCGCAGTCGGGACCGCCGCACTCGATGTCCGGGACCCCGTCGCGATCGTCGTCCTCGAAGCTCCCGGCCTCGGTCATGAAGTCGGCCCGCCCGTTGCAGTCGTTGTCGCGAGCGTCGCAGACCTCGGCCGCCTTGGGGTGGATGGCCGGATCGTTGTCGTCGCAGTCGGTCCACATCACCGAGTAGCCTTCCGGCGGGACGCAGGCGACGAGGGTCGTGTCGGAGGCGCCGAAGCCGTCGCTGTCTTCGTCTCGGTACCAGGTGATGAGGGTCCTGGCTTCGTCGGAGGCGCCGTCGCAGTCGTTGTCGACGGAGTCGCAGATCTCGGGCATGCCCCCGTGGATTCTCACGTTCGTGTCGTCGCAATCGTCGCCGAGTTGAGCGAAGCCCGGGTCCCCGGGACAGCCCATGGTTGCCCGGGTCGGATCGCCATGGAGGTCGCGGTCCTCGTCGACGAAGCCCGAGACTTGGGCGTCCTCGTCGATGGATCCGTCGCAGTCGTCATCGAGCCGGTTGCATGCCTCGCTGGCCATGGTGTTGGCTTCGGCGCGGCGATCGTCGCAGTCGGTGCCGCAGTGGGCCGCGCCCTCTTCGTCGATGTTGCAGCAGGTGCGAGCGACTTCGCCGTCGCCGTCTCGGTCGAGGGAGCCGAAGGTGGTCGGATCGCAGTCTTCGTCCACGTCGTCGGGGTCACAGACCTCGGTGTTGCCGGGGAAGCGTCGCGGGTCGCTGTCGTCGCAGTCGTTGCCCCCGCACACGATCGAGATCGCTCCGTCGCCGTCGATGTCCCACCCTTCGCCGGGCATGCCCGGTGAGCAGACGACGCAGCGCATCAACTCCTCGGAGCATACCTCGCCTCGTCGGAGACAGCGCTGACCGGGGCGCACGCACCCGTCGGCGTCCGCGCTCGGGTCGCTCGGGTTGCAGACTTCGGCGCCGGTGCAGAACAGCCCGTCGTCGCAGTCGGCGGTGTCGGTGCAGACGCCTCCAGCGTCGCTCATGGGTGGGGCGTCGTCGCCGCAGGCGAGGACGAACATCGACAGGAGGAAGACCGAGGGACCGGGTGCGCGGCTCACGGGGAGACTTTACCAGATCGCAGGCGCGCCTTCGTAGCCTCCGGCGGTGCGGTTCAGCGACGGCAGTTTTCGTCGGTGTCCGGACAGGTGAAGCGCACGTGGGCGTGATCCCGGTGCCTTCGGTAATGCCGAACGATGCCGAAAGGGAACGAGGGTCCGCGAGGATACTGGATCCAGCGGCTCAACTCCGCGCGGGAGTAGCCTGCTCGTCGCGCTGCTTCGTAGAGCGGCCGCTGCAGGCGGTAGTCCATGAAGATCGCGTCGACCCGATCGTTCTTCAGCCAATGCTCGAAGAGGGCCCACTGCCGTTGCGCGTCGAGGTCGTCGGGGTCGAGTCGGCGCATCGGGCAGGGGATCCCGCCGCAGCGACGCTGGTAGTAGCTGATGTCCACGTCGCGGCCGCTCTGGTGGCTTCGGTGCCCTGCCATCGGGCCGCCGGCCGGGAGGCTGATGTCGTGGATGCGGACCCGCGGCGCGCCGGGGTGTCTCGCGCGGACCGCGTCGAAGGCGTCCTGGATCCACAGGATCGTTTCGAGCGTCCCGTAGGCTCGGTTCCTGTCGCGGATGATGTAGCCCGGGTGCGGCGGCAAGGCCTCGCCGCGGACGAGGCGGCCGTGGTTCGGCGCGCCGATGGACTCGGAGACGCTCTCGGGGACCTCGGACCAGACGAGGACCGTCTGCCCTGGGCGGATCCGGTCGGCGCTCAGGCGAGGGTTCCAGCGAAGGATGTCGCGCACTTCGACACGGTGGCGTGCGGCGATGCGCGAGAGGTTGTCGCCTGCTCGCACCCGGTACTCGATGCGGAGCCGGCCTTCGGGAGCCACGACGCGAATGGTTTGACCTGCGCGCAGCCGGTCCGGTCGCAGGCCCGGGTTGAGGCGCCGAAGCTCCTCGATCGTCGTGCCGTGGCGCGCCGCGATGTGGCTGAGCGTGTCGCCGCGGACGACGGTGTAGCGTGGCCCGTCCGCGTCGGGCTCGGGATCCACGAGCAGCTCTTGGCCGACCCGAATGGTGTCGCTCTCCAGGTCGTTCCACTCGCGCAGGTCCTCGACGCGGACGTCGAAGCGTTCTGCCAGCACGCTCAGCGCGTCCCCGGAGCGGACGCGCCAGATCCGTCGGTCGGCGTCTGCCGGCAGCGTCCAGACGAGGACGGTGATTGCTGCGAGAGCTCGCCTCACATCCCGTGGGTAACGCGCCGGTCCGCTCGCACCAAAAAACCTGCGCGCTGCCCGTTATCGGGCCGGTGAGTGGGGCCCGCGCTCGACCGGCCCGTCCGGCAGCACCGTCAGCTCCCGTGGGGGAAGCGAGGAGGTGACCCAGGGCCGCTGAGCGTCGAAGACGACCGTCGCGAGCCCTTCGGTGTGTCCGCTCCCCGCCCAGCGTATCGGGAGCGGCACTCGGACCCGCGCGCCCGACGCGAGCGGCCCGAGGCGTATGCGCAGGAGGCCGTCGGCGTCGGTTTCCTCCACCGCCAGCACGTCGTCGTCGCGGGCGATTCGTGCGCGGAGCGGTCCATCGACGAGCGCCGGCGGCGGGAGTTGGACCATCAGGACCGGCTCGGTGAGGCGGCGGCGGGCGGCGACCTCGATCTCGAAGGCCGCGCCGCTTGCCACGGTGCCGGCGTCCCCGCGCAACTGGAGGGTCGCCGGTCCATCGACGGCGGGCACCGGCCGGCGGTGAACGACCCGAAGGCGGGCCAGGGGTACGGCGTCGCCCTCGGAGGTGACCCGCAGACGGAAGCGCCGCCCACGCGGATCGATCGAAAGGCGAGCGACGCCGTCGTCGAAGGCCACCTCGCGGCCGTCGACCTGGACGTGCATGGGCCCTTCGCCGAAGCCGCCCAGGCTCGACGCCGCCAGCAACCAGAAGGCGGGCTCGCCGGGCTCGCTGAGGGCGAGCCACGCGCGGCTCGCCAGGGCGCGCCGGAGGTCCGCGACCGGCTCGGTGACGCCCGCTCGTTGGGCCGCGATCAGGAGGGCCCCGGTGGCCGCCAGGGCTTCCCGCGGGTCTTCGTGCGGGACCCACCGCCCCCCTCGCGGCGCGCGCTGCAGGCTGCTCAGTGCGGCCTGGAGGATCCCGTGGCCGCTCGCGTCGTCGCTGTCGGCCAGGAGCAGCGCGGCGGCGGCGCGGGCCCAGACCGTGGGCTGCTCGGGCGCCTGGGCCAGCACATTCCACAGCCGCCGCTCTCTCAGCTCTTCGACGAAGGACTCCAGGGGCTCGGACCCTCCGACCATCGGGGCGCTGCCGGCGATGGGCGCGAGGGCGGCGAAGGTCGCGGCGGCCAGGCGGAGGTCGTCGATCTCGGCACGGAGCAACTGCTCGCGGGCGCGGCGGAAGTCGACTTCCCAGCTCTCTGCTTCGTCCGCCACCGCGGCCCACAAGAGCACCTCGCAGGCGCGCGCCAGGGCCGGGGGCAGCCTGCTCGGCTGCCGTGCGGCCCCGAGGAGCGCGGCGTCTGGGCGGCGTCCCCCCACGACCTGGGCCCACGCCTGGAGCGAGGCACCGTCCCGTCGCCAGCGACGCACGAGCGGGTCGGAGGAGAGCGCCCCGGGGGCGACGAGCAGGAGCTCGCCCGTTGCTCGCTGGCTATCGGGCGGGAGCTCGAAGCGCACGTCCCACTCGTCGTCCACCGCGGCTCCAGCCCACGTCGCGCGCGGGACGGCACCATCCACGACCCGGGGTCGCAAGGTCCGGGACCAGAGCGTTCGACCGGAGCCGTCCTGGACCTGGAGCCGAATCCGTGCCCGGCCCAGACGCGCGCCGCGCAGCCGCAGCTCGACCGGGAGGGCGTCGCCAGGGCCGAGGGTCTGCGGGCCGCTGAGGACCTCCGCGACCGCCCCGTCCGCTTCCGCGCGCAGGCGCAGATCACGGGCCGGCCCGAAGCCGAGCAGGAGGGGGCGCAGCGTCATGGTTTCGCCGAGTCCGAGCCGCGCCGGCCACCGTCCGACGAGCGCGACCGAGCCAGGGTGCCGCCACAGCCCACGCCGGACGCGTCCGGCGGCCAGCGCTACGATCGCGTAGCGCGCCGGGGTCTGCGGGAGTCGGAGGTCCGCCGGTCCGTTCGGGTCGTCGAGGACGGCGACCGCCGAGGCGCGCGCCTCGGGCAGGTCGAAGAGCGCGCTGTCGGGGGGCGAGGCGGGCGGCGTCAGGCTCGTCTCCCCCGTCGGTGGCGGCAACGAGCCGGCGGACTCGACGGCCCCGAAGAGCTCGGCGAGCTCGTCGACCGTGGCCTGTCCGAGAGCCACTCCACGGAGCCTTCGCAGCAGGCCGTCTTCATCGGTGGCCTCGGCGTAGAGGCTTCCGCTTGGGAGCACGCGGGCGGTCGGATCGACCACGTCGTCGGCGTTGCCGAAGCGACCGTCGGGCCCCGCGGAGACGAGGGACCATCCGGGGACCACCTCCAGCGGTGGCCGGGTATGCTGCGGCGTACGGCGCACTCGCAGCGGGCGCCTCCAGCCATCGACGAGGTCGGAGCGCTCGAGCTCGTCCCGGAGCCCGGCGAGCCACTGGTCCGGCGAGCCCCGGCGTGCGAACTCGTAGTCGAGCCGATACTCGCGGACGAGCTGGCGCAACCTCACGAGGGTCCGCAGCAGCCGCGCCCGGGTGATCCGGCGAGCCATCCGGTCGAAGGTGAAGGCAGGATCGAGAGCTTCGAGGGCGTCGATGCTCAAGGGGAGCCCCGCGAGGTCGCGCGCGCCCTCGGCGCCGAGCTCCGGGTCGCCGGCGATCGCATCGAGGAGGGCGCGGTTGAAGCGGCGGCGGCCACCCTGCGCGACGGCGACGTCTTCGAGGTCCTCGGCTTCGGCGACGTGCCGCTCGAGCGCGCGCAGGATGAGCGCCAGCCGCCCGGACCGGTAGCGCGCCCGCTGTCGCCAGGGATCGCGGAGGATGCCCTCGGCGACTGGATCTTCCGGCGCCGGCAGATCGATCACGACGCCGTCGCGCAGCACTGCGGGTGCGGCGTGATCGGCAGGCGTATGGGCGGCCAGGCGTGCGGCGCGAAGAAGCAGCCCTCCCGGTTCGTCGCCGTCGCCGAAACCGCGGGCCTTCCTCGGGGGGAGCGCGACCAGCAGCACGCGCCCTTCGCCCCGTACCGTTGGCGTCTCGTCGGCGGTGCCGAGCTCGAGACGCGGCGCGTCTTCCGGGTCCAGAGCCGCCACGCCGCCGCGGACCTCCGCCAACCCGGGCCCCACCAGCGGTCGAGCGCGCACGAGCAGCCGCCCCGGGTTCGGCCTCGGTAGCGTGGCGCTCGCGACGCCCGGCGCGAGCACCTGCTGGGCGACGGGGACGATGCGCCGCCGCTCCCTTCGCGCGACGGTTACCAGGACCGGATAGTGCGCCACGTCCTGCCGCCGATGCAGCGCGATCTCGACGGCACCCGAGGGGTTCGGGGTCGCTCGCACGCGCACCGTCCCGTCCGGGTCCACGGCGAGGCAACGGTTGTGGCGGTCGTCGCCGATGCGGACCGTGGCCGTCACGGCGGTGGCCCCGCCACAGGCATCGGGCGTGGAGCTCTCGGCGGCCAGGCGCACGTCGAGTCTCGCCACGCCCTCGGCGTCCGTCCGCCCCCGCGCATCGTCGAGGCGGGGGCCGCTCAGAGCGACCGCGATGCTTGGCGCCGGCTCGCCCCGCTCGTCGAAGACGCGTACGTAGACGTAGGAGGGGACGCCGACGAGGAGCGCACCGCTCTCGGGCACCAGGGCGATCGCGTAGCGGTGCCGGGTGACTCGGACGCGGACCGTGGTTGCCGCCTCGCCGATGCCGAGCGCGACGGCTCGCAGGCGCAGGTGGGCGTAGCGCTCTTCGGGTGTGGCCGGCGGGATCGTCCAGCGCAGCGTCGCGCGTCCCCGCGCGTCGGTACGCACGCTCGGCTCCGTCGTTGGGGCGTCGGTGCGTCGAGCGTTCCCGCGGGTGCCCTGGGGTTGCACCAGGGCGCCGGCGATCGGTCGGCCGAGGGCATCGCGCACGATCACATCGATCGTGGTCGTCTCGCCAGGGGCGCCCGCGGGCTTCCGGGGTGCGGCGCTCAGGCGCAGCGCGGGGCTCGTCCTTGGGGCGATCTGGAGCGCCCGGGTGAACCGGGCGATCTCGGAGCGCGCGCGCACCTCGACGGTCTCGACGCCTTCGGGGAAACGGGCCGTGACCGCGTAGAAGCCGAAGCGGTCGGTGCGCGTACGCACGGGGCCCCACACGACGCCGGCGGGGCCGACGGCGCTCAGCTCGATCGCCAGGTCGGCGACGCCCTCGCCTCGGGGGTCGAGAGCTTCGCCGAAGAGACCGACCTCTTGCCCCGGTTCGGGCCGAGGGTGGGTCGAAGCCAGGGTGAGCTCGCCGCCCACCGCCCGGCCGACTTGGAGGCGGAAGCGTCGCTGGATTTGTCGCCGCTCGCTGATGGCTTCGATCACGAGCTCGAAGCCTTCGTCCAGCTCCGGCGGCACACGGACCTCGACGGTCGCCCGTCCGTGGGCGTCGGTGATCGCTTCGGCGACCGGCCGAGAGGGCTGATACGAGGCGAGCACGCGCAGGGCCACGGCGCCGGCAGGCCGGTAGTCACCACCGTGCACGATCTCGTGTGCCGCGACGAGCCAGCGGGCGGTTTCGCCGGGCCGCACATCGCGCGGGCCTTCGAGGGACATCTCGAGCCCGGTGACCGCACCTCTTGGGACCGCGTGGCGGGTGCGCTGGCCCAAGGCGGGAGCTGCCGCGAGGCCGAGGGCGAGCAGCGCGAGCAGGGCGCGGATCATTGGCCGACCTCCAGGAGGCGGGGGGGCAGTATCGCGACGTCTCGTGGCCGTTCGCTCGGGTAGGCCGCGACGCCCAGGCCGTGCAGTTTGCCTGCGACGCTCATGCGCAGCTGCAGGGGGAGCAGGAACGCCCGGCCCGGGAGCAGCGCGCGCAGGTGGAGGCGGACGATGTTCTCGTCTCGCTCGGGGCGTCCCCGGAGCCAGGGGCGGAGCTGCTCGACCGCGACCTCGTCGAGCTCTGCGCCCGCCGGCAGGCTTACCTCGACGACCGCTTCACGCACGACGCGGGGCCAGGTGTTGCGGACCCTGAGCGTCCATCGCTCGAAGTGCCCGGCCCGGGGTTGGGCCTGGCCATCGCGCCTCAGCTCCAGCGCGAGGGGCAGGACCTCCCGTTCGTTCCGACTCCAGGGGACGCCCACCGGGACCTGTGCGTGCACGTGGAGGGCGTGCCCCGGCGGCAGTTCGACGACGCGGAGCACGTGACGGCCCGGTCGGTCCCAGCCGGGAAGAGCGAGCTGGGCGCTGCCCTCATGAAGAGGGACGGTCCGTCGCTCCCCGTCGATCTCGAGGGTTACGCGCCTCAGCGGCCGCGCGTTCAGCAAGGTCGCCGCAGCGCTCGCCAAGCCGAGGTCCGTCGGTCGCGGAGCGCGGGCGGCGCGTCGGGCCAGGGTGCGCACCAGAGGAAAGGCGGCGGCGCGGTCACCGGAGCCGAGGTACGCCAGAGCGAGTAGCGCCGTCGGCGCCCAGTTCTGCGACCGCAGGGTCTCGGTCCGGCCGTGCAGCCAGGTCTCCCCCGAGAAGCGGACGACCCCTCGCTGCGCCCGCCGCCGGTACTCCCGAACCCGGCCGGCGGCGGTGCCGGTCCACGCGAGGGCCGCCGCGACCGCGGCTTGCACCGCGGGCTCGTCCGAGAGCGCCGCGGCTCCCGCCTGGATCGCTGTCTGAAGCATGGTGCCCAGCCTTCGCAGCGCCTCCGCCCCGGCTCGCTCCTCTGCTTGCTGGAGCGCGGGCGCGAGGGCGAGCAAGACCAGGGCGTTGCGCTCGGTCGCGGCCGCGCTTCGGCCTCGGCCTCCGACGGCCTGCGTCAGCTCGAGCAGGAGCCCCTCGAGGTCCGCGTTGGGGAGGGCGCGGTGGTCCCCGTAGGCGATGGCGAGGGCACGCGCCGTCGTCACCGGTTGGTGCACCTCGAAGGCACCGTCTTCCCCGCGGTCCGCCGCGAGCCGCGCCGCGGCGGCCCGAATGTCCGTCGGGCGTACCCTTCCCTCGAGGGCTCGGGCCCACGCGGTCCATTCGCTGTCGTCGGGCCCCAGCGCGCCGGCGGTGCTCGTGATCACCAGGATGCCATCCCTCCGCCGGCTTGCCTCTCGGGGGACCTCGACCGTCAGTGGCTCGGAGTCCTCGACCCATCCGTCCGCTTCGATCGTCGTCGGGCGCGCGTTGGGCAGAACTCGCACCCGACGGCGGACGGCGTCGCGCGTCGGTCCCGCGCGTCCATTCACACGCAGCCAGCCGCTCCCACGCCGGAGCGCGACCTGGACGTAGTGGGCGCGTGCCTCTCCGGGAGGCACCGTGATCTCCACCGGCTCCGGTAGGTCCGCTACGAGCGCGCCATCGGCGGCGAGGTCGAGTTGCACCTGCCGTGCGCTCTCGCTCGCGTTCGTGGCTCGGAGCGGGAGCACGAGCACGTCCCCTTCCGTGGCGAACCGAGGGACGGGCGCGTCGACGCTCAGCTCTTGCGCTGCCCTTACCTCGGTGCTCGTCGACTCGATCCATCCGTCGGGTCGCCAGTGGACGACCTCGACGAGGTAGCTCGTCGCTCCATGCGCGAGCGGGAAGCGCAGCCGGGTGGTGCCCGTTTCCGACGCCGGGACGCTGGGCGCGAAGAAGAGTGTGCCCGGGAACTCTTCGCGCACCAAGGTCCGCAGCGAGCTCGAGGGCCGCGCTGCGGCGGCTCCGGTCCGAATCCGTGGGGGGCTCCCTCGGCGGCTCCGCCGTATCGTTCCGTGCCCGCTGCCGTATCCGCTCCCGTGACCGAGAGTTCCGAGGCCCACGGCACCGTAGGCGACCGTGGGGCCCTCGCTGGCCAGTCCCTCCGTCGCGTCCGCGCTCGAGGCGTCGCCGGCCATTGCCTCGGCTTGCGCTCGGGTCATGCGCTGGCAGGCCTCGAGCATCGCCTCGAGCGCCGCGTCCGCCGGCGACATGAGCGCCAGCGTTCGCATCAGGGTGTCTTCACCGCTGTAGACCGCGTAGAGGGAGCCGGCCTCGACCACGCGAGCGAAGGGGTCGACGATGTCGTCGCGCGTACCCAGGCGACCGTCCGGTCCTGGGAAGGCGAGGGTCTGCTCCGGCACGTCCGGTGACACAGCCGGAACGCCGGCCGGGCGCGCCCGCACGCCCAGGGTTCCGCCCCATGGGTCGCGCAGCTCCGACGGGTTCAGGCGCCCGTGCCGGATCAACGCGGAGACCCAGTGGGTCGGAGGCGGCGCCGCGTCTTCCTGGGCCCGCAGCAGCCGCAGGAGCGCGACCATTGCGCGGACCAGCCGTCGCCGGCTCACGCGCCGAGCGACCGCCGCGAAGCCGAAAGCTGGGTCCGCATCCTGAAGCGCCGCCACCGTCAGCGGCATCCCTCCCAGGGTCGTGTCGGGCACACCCAGGACGATCGGGAGGTCGTCTCGGAAGCGTCGCCGCCGGCCCTCTCCCACGGTGAGGGAGCGCAGGGCCTCGTCCGTCGATGCCTGGGCGACGGCCTCCTCGATCCTCGCGAAGGTCTGTCCGAGCTCGCGCCGCACGAGCTGGAGGCCGGCCGCGAAGGGGTCCCTGAGGTCGACGCCGGGCGTCGGTCCGTCCCAGTCGAACGTGTCGTGGTAGCCCCAGGCGTCGACGAAGGGCGCGACCGGCGCTGGAGGGGGCGGTGGGTCCACTTCCGTCGCGAGGGAGGCCCGCGCCAGCCGCTGCAGCGAAGGCGTGTCGGGGCGCAGCAGCGCCCGTCGAATGCGGCCGCGCAGGAACCGAGCTTCGAACGGCCGTTCGCCTCCCTGTTGCGCCAGGTCCCGCACGTTCACCGCGAACCAGCCGCCGGTGCCCGGCGCCGTCCGAAGTTCGATCTCGGCCTCCTCACCGACCTCGTAAACCGGCGCCATCGGCCTGGCGCGAGGGAAGACCGGCGCCGGCGGCCGCACCAGGAGAGGCTCCAGGCCCGCGGCGCTGGCGGCGCTGGCGTCACGGCCCGGTTCCCCCGCGACCCGGGTCAGGACGTGCAGCACCCCCAGCACCGGCGGCACCTCGAAGCGCACCTCGTCCGCGCGCGTGACCTCGACGGCGAGGGTCTGCTCACCGCGCATCAAGGCGACGAGGACCGGGCGCCCCCGGGCCGCTGGCCTCCGCTCGATCGTGACGCGGAGGGCGTCGCCAGGGCTCGCCACCGGTCGCTCGACCCGAGGTCGGGCCGGCGCGAGGACCTCCACCGGGGCGCAGATCCGCGCGAGCCGTGGATGAGGTCCCTCGACCGTCACGTCGAAGAACGCGGCGAACCGACCCGCGCAGGGGCCGTACGTATCGACCGCCACGTCCGCGCGCGTGACCTGTACATCGAGCTCCACGAGGCCGTGCACGTCCGTCTGCCGGTGGGCCGGGCGGCGCAGTCCCGGGCCCCGCACCGTAACCGGCGTCCCTACCGCGGGGGGCTCGCCGGCCGCGTCCGCCAGCCGCACGTAGAGTGTCGAGGGGAGCTCCGGGTAGAGTGCGCCGCCCCGCGCGATGCCCTCGACCGAGAGCGCCGAGGGCGTCGCCAACCGCAGCGGCTTGGATCGCTCGGCGGCGCCATAGGCCGGGTGATCGACCCAGGCGTGGACCTCCACGGTGCCGATTTCGCCCGAGAGGAACGTCGGCGTGCGCGCTTCGAAGCGCGCGACTCCGTCCTCGCCGGTGCGCAGGGTCCGCGGCGCTTGGTCTTCCCCCACCCGGAGGCTGACCCGGGCGCCTCGCACGGGCGCACCCGTCAGCGAGCGAACCTCCACGACAGGGTGTACGAGCGCGCCGGGGGCGACGTTCGTCTCGGGCCAGCGCAGGTCGACCAGGAGGCGTTCCGACGTGCGGAGCCCTACCTCGACGAGCAGCGACGCCCACACGTTTTCGTCGAGCTCCGCGGTGATCTGGAAGGCTCCGCTCGGTTCGTTGGACGGCAGCTCGAAGGAGGCGTAGGCGACGCCGCTGTCCCCGGTCCGCACGGACTCGTCCAGCCTCGGTAGATCCGAGCCGCCTTGGCCCCGAAGGTGCAGCGTGCGTCCGGCCAACGGCACCCCCGTGTCGCCATCCCGAAGCAGCGCCCACACGTGCACCGTCTCGCCCGGCTGATAGAAGCGTCGGTCCGTCCGCAGCAGGAGCTCTTCGGTCGGC
>JALVDI010000100.1 GCA_027009115.1 Polyangiaceae bacterium
TCGGTGTGTTCGTCGGTGTGTTCGTCGGTGTGTTCGTCGGTGTGTTCGCCGTCGTGTTCGTCGGGGTGTTCGTCGGGGTGTTCGTCGACGCTGCCTTCCGTAGGTTCGGCCGGCGCCTCGGCGGGCTCCGACCGATCCCTCGCCTCGAAGTCGGAGGCGCCCAGGCTCCGGAGCCTCCGATCGAGGGCCTCGCGGTCGAAGCGGAACCCACGGCCGGCGGCGAGCTTCTCCTCGCCCTGGCCTTCGGGGTGCGGGAACCGGCGATCGAAGAGCGCGTCGGTCGTCGCGACCACGCGGTACCCGCGGAAGGAGTCGCCGACGGCGTAGGGCACAGCGAGGGCGACGGATTCGTTGGCTTCGAGCCGAGGCCACCAACGCATCGGCATCAGGCCTGGGCTCTTGTCCATGTGGTAGACGGCGTTCAAGGTCAGCTGCAGCGCCGAGCCGGGCGCGCCCACGACGAGCTGGTAGCCGCGCCCGGGCTTGAGGAAGTGCTCCTGCATCTGATGCTGCAGCAGGAGGATCGCCGTCACGAGCATCACCCCGAGCGCCACGCTCAAAGCGGTCAGCGTCGACGAGAGGCCGCGCTGGCGGATCTGGCGGAGGATGAGCTGCCACAGCGTCATGCGCTGACCTCCTTGAGATCGACGACTCGTTGCGGTGCGCCGGTGTCGCCTCGGACGAAGCGGTCGCGGACTCTCGCCTCGTGTGTCACGAGCACGAGCGTCGCGTCTTCCTCGGCGACGACCTCTTCGAGCAGCGCGAGGACCTCGTCGGAGCGGCGCTCGTCGAGATTCGCCGTGGGCTCGTCGGCGAGGACGACCTTCGGCTGGTTGATGAGCGCTCGCGCGATGCCTACGCGCTGCTGTTCGCCGACGGAGAGGGTCCCCGGACGCGAATGCAGACGGTGGCCCAAATCGACGCGTTCGAGGAGGCGCCGCGCCCGCTCCGTCGACTCGCTCCGCGATCGCCCGCCAAAGGTGCCGGCGAGGGCGACGTTCTCGATCGCCGACAACGACTGCAAGAGGTTGAAGCTCTGGAAGACGTAGCCGATGTGCTTGGCCCGGAAGTCGTCGCGCTGGGCTTCGCTCAACGCAGCGATGTCGACCTCGCCGTAGCAGACCTTGCCCGCGGTGGGTTGGGTGATGCCCGCCAGCACGTTCAGGAGCGTGGTTTTTCCGGAGCCCGAGCCTCCCACGAGGCAGAGCTGTTCGCCGTCCTCGAGGGTGAGCTCGGGGATGTTCAGCACGGGCACTTCGTCGCCGCGGGGATCGCGGAAGGTGACGCGGAGGTCCTCGAGATGAATCGCCATGCCTGCTTTGAGGAGCGTCATGGGGCGCTCCGAGCTCTTGAGCTACCGCGCCGCGGGGCTCGCGCAAGGGCTCCACGAACGTTTCGAGGATTGATCAATCGTCGAAGGAACGAAGTATATGCAAAGGAGTTGCATGTAGGCAGCCTCTCCGCTAGCCGGAAGGCATGCGATGGACGACGGCAGCAATCCTCGCGCTCGGCGCGGCGACCGCGGCAGCGCAGGCCCCGACGCTGGAGGGGGAGGATGAGCGGGGCGAGCGGAGTGCCGGCACGAGGTCTGGGCCGGACGCAGAGGAGCCGGACGCAGAGGAGCCGGACGCAGAGGAGCCGGACGCGGAGGGGCCGAGCGGGAGCGCGGCACCCGAGTCGCGAGACGAGCTTTCCCGGGACACCGGCTCGAACGACGGGGCCTGGAGCCATGAGGTGGGCAGCGACGAGAGCGACGAGCCGGAGCCACCGGTATTCGGAGCCGCCGCGGAGGTCAGCCTGCCCCCGGAACCGGAGGAGGTGCGCAGCATCTCGCAGACCCGCGTCGACGAGGCGGTGGTGCGAGGAGTGCCCCGGCGCAACGCCGGTGACATCCTGCGGAGCGCCCCGGGGTTCCACGTGAGCCAGGGCGAAGGCGAGGGCGTGGGGCACCACATCCTCGTGCGGGGCTTCGACGCGGAGCACGGGCAGGACCTCGCGGTCAGCGTGGACGGTGTGCCGATGAATCAGCCTTCGGCGCACGTTCATGGACCCGGTTACGTGGACCTCGGTTGGGTGGTCCCCGAAGCTGTGCGCTCCTTGCGGGTCACCGAGGGCGTCTACGACCCGGCGCAGGGCGACTTCGCCATCGCCGGCAGCGTGGATTACGAGCTGGGTGCTCCGCGCGAGGGCTGGACCTTCGTCAGTGAGGTCGGTTCGTTCGGGACCGTGCGCGAGGCCGCGGTCTTCGGCGCCCACGACCGCGATACCTTCGGTGCCGCCCAGGTGCGTCGCACGGCGGGCTATGGGCAGCGACGCGGCGGCGCCGAGGGGGGCGGGCTGATGCAGATCGGCTTCGGCGGGCGTTGGCGACAGCGTCTTTGGGCCGGGGCCCGCGCGGCCCGCTACGAGTCGCCGGGGATGGTGCGACGGGACGACGTGGCGGCAGGCTCTGTCGGGTTTTACGACGCTTACTCGGGCGCGCGAGATCAGCGGGCCGACGCGGTGCGCGGGCTCGTTGGCTGGTCGGCGGAGCGGCGCGGCGCGGGCGGGCGTCGCACGAGGCTGGGGTTGTGGGCCGGGTTCGATCACTTCCGGCTGCGCCAGAACCTCACCGGGTTTACCGTGCGCCAGGAGACGCCGGGGGACCTCTCCGAGCAGCTCAACCGCACCTCTTCCGTTGGCGTCCAGCTACGTCATCGCGGCCGGCGCATCGCCCTGGGCGACTTTGGCGTGCGTCTGCGGGCGGGGATGTCGGGGCGTTTCGACGAGGTGCGCGCGTCGCAGGACCTGGTCGCGGCGCCGCGGCCCAGCGGTTGGAGCGGGGGCGTGGACGCCCGCACGCGCGGCGCCGATCTTGGGCTCTGGCTCGATACGGAGGTCGAGGCGGGGGCGTGGGGCGTGCTTCGCGCCGGCGTGCGCGGCGAGCTGCTGGCCTACGATGTTCGGCAGCCCCTGGGCGACGATCCTTCCTTCGTCACGGGGCGGGTGATGCCGCGGGCGTCGGTCGAGTTGAGGCCGACGGAGCAGTGGTCCCTTCTCATGGCTTACGGCGAGGGGTTTCGCTCGCCCCTCGCCCGCGGTGCGCGACGGCCGACCCAGGTGAGGAGTGCCGATCTCGGCGTGCGCGTGCACCTTGGCGACATCTTGGACGCTCGGCTGGGTGGGTTTTGGGTGCGGCGCAGCGACGATCTGACTTTCCACGCCCACGAGGGGCGGCTCGAATCCGCTGGGCCGACGGCTCGGTTGGGGGCGCAGGCGAGCGTGCGGGGCAAACCTTGGCCCTGGCTCGTCTTCTCCGGGAGCGTGACCTATGTCGACATTCGCCGGCTCGAGGGCATGGGGCACGACGGGGATGGTGATCCGCACGCGGACGAGCACGCCGACGGCGACTTCGGCATTCCTCCTTGGGTCGCGCGCCTGGATCTGACGGCACGCAAGCTCCTGAGCATGCAACGCGACGTCGTTCTTCGGGCGGGGATCGGCGCGTCGGGGCTCTCATCCCGCGATCTCGGCGACGGCCTGCGTTCGCAGGCCATTGGTCTGCTCGACGCTCGGGTTGGCCTAAGGTGGGGCCTGGTCGCCCTCGACTTCGAGGTGCTCAACCTGACCGACCAGCGCTACGGGGCCCTGGAGCTTCTCTACGAGTCGCGGTGGCTCGGTTCGGAGCCGACGGAAGCACGGCATGTCGCGGCGGCGGCGCCTCGTAGCTTTATGGTGCGCCTCACCGTCGAGCCCTGAAGGCACCCGGCAAGCCTGAAAGGTGACAGCCCGCGCAGAAAGCCCGAAGGTTCGGGCATGAAATCGAAGCTCCTTCTTGCGTTGGCTGCCGTCACCACCGTTTGGTGAGCTGCTTCCGGCGGCTTACTCGAAGACCCCGAACTTGGCGCCGAGGCAGACGACCGCGGCTGTGTTCATCATGGCCACGTTCGGGCGCGGGCCCTCCGCCAGCTTCGTCCAGGTGCCCTCGGCCAAGTCCAGGGCCCAGGCCTGCTCGAGCTGGGCGACCACGGCGCGCGAACCGAAAGCGTCCATGCTCTGAACGGCCCCGCCCTGGGGTGGCGTGAACGCGGCCGTCTCGTGCCAGCTGTCGCCGTCGCTTTCGTAAAGCCGAAGCCCATCGAAGAAGGCTGCGAGGATGCGCCCGTTCGGAAGCAGGTGCATTCCCACCGGGTCGTCGGGGACCTCGAAGCTTGCTCTGAGCCGGAAGGGATCCGACACCTCGTCACGGGCGAAGACGGCCACCGCGCTGGCGTCGTCGAGGGTGCAGCAGGGGGCCGCCAGGCGGAGCCGGTCTTGGGAGAGGCTGAGGGACCACCCCCACTCCTCGACTTCGAACTCGTCGTCCTCCTCCGTGAGGGGATCGATCTCCCACGCCCCGCCGCCGCGGCGCGCGAGGTAGAGCATGTCCGCGCCCCGCAAGAAGAGCTCGTCGCCACGGAGCAGGAGCGGTGCGCCGAAGTCGAAATCTTCTTGTTCGGGGTGTCTTCCGACGGGCTCAGGCGCCCCATCCAAGGATGGAAACACCGTCACACCCAGGTCCCAGCCCATCTCGCTGCCGAGGGCGACGGCGAGGGAGAGCTCCGCTCCGGTTGGGTCGAGGGAGAGCCAGGCAGACGAGATGGGCTGCTCAGGGCTTGGGATCGGAACCCGGTGGCTGGGCGTCAGCGAACCGTCCCATCGAGCGACTCGGATCTCGTCGGCGTCGCCGGCGGTGCCTTCGGCGGCCAGGGCTCCGGGACAGGCTGCGATCGTCCTGGGTCGAAGATCACCGAAGGGTTCGAACCACATTCCAGGGGTCGTCATCGAGAGCTCCATTCGCCCACCGCCGTGGGGCGTGAAGGGGGTACGGGATCACCATACGCTTCGCCCGAAGGAATCCTTCCTCGCGGCCGTGCAGGACGGGGACTCAGCTCAAGGCCCGCTCGATGGCCTCCACCAACGTCGCCATGCGGGCAGGCTTCTGCACGACCCCGTCGACCTCCGCGCGCTCCTCGGGAGGAATGTGCTGCCCGGTGAAATAGAGGATCTTTGCGTCGGGGATCCGGCGCCGCAGCTCCGGCAAGATCGCGCGGCCGCTTCGCCCCGGCATGCTGCGGTCCAGCAGCACGACCTTCGGCGCCTGCGCGTCGAGGGTCCGCAGCGCCTCGCGGGCCCCGCCCGCTTCCAGCGCTCGGAAGCCGGAGACTTCGAGCATCTTGCGTACCACCCGGCGCACCGCCGGCTCGTCGTCGACGAGGAGCACGAGCGTCCTTTGGCTCGTGGGTTCGACTTCGGCTGGTCCGTCCTTGCTCGCCGGCAGGTAGATGCGAAAGCTCGTCCCCTCCGTGCCGGTGTCGAACTCCACCGCGCCCCCGTGTTCTCGACAGACGGCGTAGACCGTGGAGAGGCCGAGGCCGGTTCCCTGCGGCCCTTTTGTGGTGAAGAAGGGCTCGAAGATTCGGTCGTGCAACTCTTCGGGGATCCCCGGTCCGTCGTCGCAGACCTCGATGCAGAGCCACGCGCCAGCGTCCAGGCCACGCGCCCGGCGCTCGTCCTCCGGCGTTCGCCGGACGTTCACTGTGACGGAGCCGGATCGTCCGCCCAAGGCATCCCGCGCGTTGAGCATCACGTTCACCAGGGCGTGTTCCAACGCTCCTGGGTCGCAGTGGACACTGGGGAGGTCGTCTTCGAGCCGAAGATCGAGCCGTATCGAAGAATCGAAGGCGCGCCGACAGATGGCCACCGCGTGGCTGACGAAGGTTCTTGGGTGCTCAGCTACGCGGGACACACGGCGTTTCTGTCCAGCGAAGGTCATCAGCTCTCGAATGAGCTCGGCCCCACGTTCCGCGGCGTGGGTTGCATCTGCCAGGAGGTCCGCATGACTGGGGGGCACGACCTCCCGCAGCAGGTCGAAGGTCGGCAGGATGGCCATCAGGAGGTTGTTGAAGTTGTGGGCCACGCCTGCCGTCAGGCTGCCGATGGCCTCGAGCTTCTGACGGTGGCGGGTCTGCCTCTCAAGTTGTTGCTGGTGGGTGATGTCGAGGACGCCCCCGTACATATGCGTCACCGTGCCGTCGACGTCGGTGTCCGCTCGGCCGTGGGAGACGACCCATCGGACGTCGCCGTCCGGTCGCACGATGCGGTGGGGGACGCTCCGCATTTCGCCCAGGTGGGCCAGCTCGAGGATCTCGGCCATTCGCTCGCGATCGTCCGGGTGGACCAACTCCTCGAGCCACTCTTCGGCGCTCACGGGCGAGGTGTGGCCGGTGATCGCGCGCATGCGCTCATCCCAGAGGACGACCCCTGTTCGGGCGTCGAAGCTCCATAGACCGATGCCGGTCGCTTCGAGGGCTACCCGCAGCTTCTGCTCGTTCTCATGCAGGGTCTGCTCCCGCGCATAGTCCTCGCTGACATCGAAGGCAACGAGCACGACCCCCGTGCGTCCGCCCGGTTCCCGAAGCGGCGCCACGTACGACTGGAAGTAGCCGACGCTGCCGTCGAGGAGGTGGGCGCGCGAACGAAACGTGGAAGCCTGCCCCGCGAGAGCCTGGGTAAGGGCGCGGTGCGCGTCCTCGCGGGACTCGGGCGCGGCGTGGTCGAGCACGCTCGTGCCGACGACCGCGTCGAGGGTGTAGCCCGGGCGCACGCGGTTGAGATAGGTGACCGTGAGGTTTTCGTCAGCGCGGAGGATGAACGCAGGCACCACCTCGAGGAGCGAGGCCAGGAAGGCCGCGTCGTCACGGCCGCCCTCGAGCTCGGCAAGCCGCGCCCGGAGTCGCTCGTTCTCGCGCCGTAGCGCCTCCAGCTCGCTCGTCATCGGTGCTGGCTCTCCTCCGAAGGTGGGCCCCGTCACCCTATCACGCGGCGACGCGGCTCAGCCCACGTTCGAGCACCTCGAAGATCGCCGGCCACTGGTCCAACTCCATGGCGGGGAGCGGCGGCAGCATGCGCAGGTGGTAGGGGCCGTGGCCGCACCAGAAGGTGATGGCCCCCTCGTCGTAGATCGCCTTGGCCGCCGCGATCACCTTGTCCTTCTGACCGCCGAAGGGGGTCAGTCGCATCATGCCGCCCACGCCTCCGATCCGCTCCGGCGTCCCGGGGACTGCAGGGAACCAACTGGGGTGACGTGCCATGAGCGCCTCGGCGTGGCGGCGGAAGGCTTGTTGATGCTGCGCGAACGCGCCCTCAGGGCCGTAGAAGCGGCCTGCTTCGAGGGTCTGGAGGATCTCCAAGCCCACGGTGAAGTCGGAGGTTCCGCCGGTGAATGTGCCGCTGAGCAGTCCCGGCCGCGGCTTCATCGCGTCGGTCCACAGGACCGCGCAGGCCTGCGTCATCTTGCCGACGGTGAACACGTCGACCAACTCGCCGACGCCGAAATACTCGAAGGCGAACATTTCGGTGGTCCGGCCGAAGGCTTGGATCTCGTCGTCCCAAACCGGGATGCCGTGCTCCTTGCAGGCTTCCATGAGCGCCACCAGCCAGTCGCGGTCGGGGATGTTGAAGCCTCCCTCGCCTTGGATCAGCTCCATCACGAAGCAGGCATGGCCGTCGGGGTAGCGCTTGACGTAGGTTTCGAGCTGACGCAGTGAGGCCTCGATGAACGCGGCCTTGCCCCCGAGCTGCTCGGCGGCGTGCGCGTTCCAGAAGGGCATGTAGTCCACGGCCACCGTCACGGGGATGCCGTCGCGCGCCGCGGCCGAGTCACCGATGGAGGTCATCGTCAGGCTTCGCCCCATGAAGCAGTGCTCGAAGGCGATCACCCGCGTGGCCGGGGAGCGTTTCTGCATGCAGACCTTCAAGGCGAGCTCGTTGGCCATGGCCCCCGAGGTCGTCAGGAAGGCGCGGCTGAGCTTCGATCTCCGCCCGGCGAGCTCCACGAGCTTGCGCGCGAACTCGTAGGGGACCGTACCGCTCTGAAGGTTGCCGTGCTTGGTCGTGTCTTCGAGGGCGCCTCGAAGCTGTGCCCGGAGGATCTGGGGGTGGCTGTGCCCGAAGAAGTGCACGCCGATGCCGGCGACGAGATCCCACTTGACGGACCCGTCGGCGAGCTCGACGAGCGCTCCCCGGCCGGCACCGCTCCCGAGCATTGGGTAGAGCAAAGGCCAGCCACGGGACTCTCCGGCGGCGGTCACGAGGTGCGCGTAGGCCTCGGTGAGCTCCTCGCGGGGCCCGCGCACCTCGGTGATGGGGGTGGTCTTTTCCTCGATCTCCGCGACGATCGCGTCGATCGCCGCAGCGATGCTGCTGCTCGTCTGAATGGCCTGGCCGATGGTCGTCATGAGGGCCCGAGCGTATCCCAGCTCGGGGCGTCGAGCAGCGGAATCCGCGGGTGCGCTTCGTCCGAGAGGATCTCGAAGGCGGCCCGCGTGCTTCGCAGACGCCGCGATCGACCGGCCCGCCGTACGTCGAGGACGCAGCGTGCCACCTTGGTGTTCAGGCAGATCTTGCGGCCGCCGGGGGGGTTGTCGTAGGGCAGACCCACGAACTGCTCCGCCGAGGCGTCGATCACGCCCTCGACCTGGGCGCCGCCGCCGCTCGCCGAGAAACGCCAGCGCAGCGAAGCCTGGTCGTAGTGTCCGCGGTTGCGGAGCGCCGCACGAAGGACTCCACTCAGACGGTGCTCGACGCCGTCGAGGCGTAGGACCAACGGCGTGAGCCAGGGCGTTCGCACGGGTCCCAGGCGCAGGCGCGCGGTCGAGAGCTCCAGGAAGGCTTCGGGGGCCTCGTCGAAGCCGGCGACCTGGCCCCAGGCGTACTCGTCGGTGTGCTTGGTGCCCCAGTTGTGGTTGTGTGAGCCGGGCCATCCGCCGACCTCGAGGCGTTCGCCGTCGATGCGGAGCTCGCCTTCGTAGCGCGCGTTCGGTGCGGGAACCAGGGCCTTGGCCTTGGGGAAGGGGCCGCTGTAGAGGCGTTCGGGCAACAGCAGCAGCGGACGGTCCGCTTTGGACCATCGCAAGTCCCATTCGATTCGGTGGTCGCCGAGGGTCGCCCCGCCACTCAGCTTGCCGTCGGAGAGCCGCGCGGCGCCGATGCGCACGTCGAGCCCCTGTTTTGCAAAGCGGCACGCGGCGAGCGGGTGGACCTCCTTGACGGCGGTGGTGCGGTCAGGCGCGAAATGGACGGCCCAGAGCTCGCCGACGGCGGCTTCGGGGCGTCCCTTCGGAGCGAAGAGGGTGTGGCGAATCCAGAAGGCCTCGGGACGGGAGGGGTGGTTGGCCCGCTGGAACCAGCTCTCGTAGTGCCCGGCCCGTGTGCCAGGTCTCCACCGCGGGGCGTTCGCGTCGTCTCGGTCCACGGACCGACTGTGACCGAGGTATGCGGCTTTGACCATGCTGAATCCGGCGTCTCCCTTTGCCGCTTCGCTGAGGGTCGCCCCGCCCAGGCTCCCGGTGTCCTATGCTCTCCCCATGGCGCGTTTCGACGAGAGAGCCGCAGACGCCGATGCGCGATCGGGCTGCGCTTGCTCGTCCAGCTGGTGCGACGCGCGGAGAAAGCAGGATTGACCGATGCCCACCTACCTCTACGGCGACTCGTCTCCGTTCCCGGCCGGCTACGACTTTCTCTCCGAGCTCAAGACCTTCGTGCGTGCGGCGAGTCGCGCGCTCCTGCTGGCCCACGAGGCCGACCAACTCGAACAAAACCTCGGTGAGCGTGCCCAGGAACATCTGCACGCGATCGAAGCCGCGCAGGCGTTCTTCGATCAGGTCACGGCGCTCGTGGCGGACAGGGCCGCCCGTGCTCCGGCACCGCAGCTCGTGGGGGGGTATGCTCAGGAGATCCTTGGTTATGTCGAGAAGCTCAGCGCCCAGGCCAAGCAGGCGCGGGCCGAGCACCTCGACGCCGAGTCGGTGGCGGCGACGCAGGCGATCGGCAGTCGTCGCGCGGAGCTGCGGACGGTCCTGGCAGAGTACCTCCTCGCCGACCCCCTCCCCACAGAGGCTTGGGCGCTCTCCCTGCATCTGGGTGGGACCTCGCCGCACGGACAGGCGATGCTGCAACACCCCGACGGGCTCACCACGAGCTTCACGGTCGACGTGAGCGCCGACGACGCCTGGGGCCGGCCACGAAAGGTTGGCGAGATCTCCCCGGGGCTGTCGCTTCAGGTTGGGTTCAAGAAGGCATTCCTGCGGAGCTCCCTGCACCCGGACATCCACGCCCTCGACGACTTCTTCATCGGCGAGCTGGAGCTCGGCCCCGAGACGATGGAGCTGCACCTGCGTCGCAAACCCGACTCGCCGCGCGACGCCTTCGTCCTCGACCTCGATGTGGGCGCCGACGGGGAGCCGGCGGCGAAGATCGCCCGGCGTGGCGACAAGAGCGGCGAAAGCGACGCCCCTTTCGTTGTGCAGGGTGAGGACCTGGCGAGGGTGGTGGAGCTCGCGGAGGCGCTGCGCCAGGAGTGCGAGCGCCTCATCGGTCGCAAGACCCGCCTGCTGTCGGCGCAGCTCGACGACCGCGACGTATTTGAGCGCGGCCTTGTGCGCCAGGTCTTCGAGCGGATCGCCCGGCGGATGGCGCCGGTCGCTGCCGAAGTGGACGCTCACTCCCCGAACCCCGAGGAGCTCTCCCTGAAGATCCAGAACGCCGACGGTCGGCGGGAGGAGCTCTACCTGCGCAAGCAGGATCTCGTCGCGCTCGTGGCGCCGCTCCCGCCAGAGGCCCAGGCTCTCTTCGCCGGCCTCTCCTTCTTGCCCCCGAGTCCGCCGCCGGCCGTACCGCCCCTGGCCACCTCGGGTTGAACGCCTCTCACTCGGCCGCGCGGCCACGGGTTGCGAACGCTGGGAGCCACACCTCGAAGCAGGTCCCTCCGTCCGGCGGCGCCTCGCATCGAATGACGCCGCCGTGCGCCGCCACGATCTGCTTGGTCAGCGGTAGCCCCAGCCCGCTGCCGCGCTCCTTCGTCGAGAAGAAGAGGTCAAAGATCCGTTTGCGGACCTCCTCGGGGATCCCCGGGCCCTCGTCTCGGACGTCGATGCGCACGCCACCGTCCGCCGCCCGAGCGCTCACGCGTACGGTGCCGCCGTCCATCGCTTCGCGGGCGTTGCGGAGCAGGTTCAGCAGGGCCTGACGCAACTGCGCCTCGTCGAAGACCACGGCGGGTAGCTCCTCGTCGATCTCCACTTCGAGGCGCACCCCATGCGCCTCCATCTCTCGACGCACGAAACGCTCGACGGACCGGATCAGCTCGCCCAAGTCGTCGGGCTCGAGCCGCGGCTGAGGCAGCCGTGCCAGGCGCAGGTACTCCTCGGTGATGGCCGTCAGTCGATCCACTTCCCGATGGATCGCCTGCATGAGCGCCCGAGCCTCCGTGTCCTCGGACGGGAGCTCGTCTCCCAACATTTCGACGTTGAGGCTGATGCTGGACAAGGGGTTGCGCACCTCGTGGGTTACGTGCGCGGCCATGCGGCCGATCGCGGCGAGCCGCTCGGTCTGGATCAGCCGATCCTTCGTGCGCAGCGCGTCGGTTACGTCTTCGGCCACGAGGAGCAGCTCGCCGTCGCCCGTGTCCAGTGGCGTCGCGAGCAGGTCGACGAAGCGCCCGCCGAGCTCGGCCGCCTCGAGGGCGACCTCCAAGCCGCTGTCGCGCGCCGAGTGCAGCTTTTCGTGGAGGGCCGGCAAGTCCAAGACCTCGCGCAAGGGCCGCCCGATGCTCCCTTCGTCGAGTCCAAGGACCCGAGCGGCCGCCGGATTCACCGTTCGGACACGGTCCTCGCGATCGAGCACGACGACGGCGGCGCGGAGCCCCGCGACGATGCGCGCCTGCATCTTGCGGAGCTCCTCGAGGCGGGCGTCGCGTGCGGCGAGGGCTGAGACCATCCGCTCGAAGTCTCGCGCCAGACGCGCCAGCTCGTCGTCGCCGGACAGCTGCAGTTTTCGCGACGAGAGGTCGCCCTCGGCGACCGCGGCCACCCGACCTTGCAGTACGGGCAAGGGCCTGAGGACCCGTTGCGACCAGATCGTCGCGGCGAGCCCCACGAGCAAGGCGAAGAGGGCAAGGATCCCCAGCACGATCGACGCCTCTCGTTCCTGGTCCGCGCTCTCGCTGGCGATCGCGTCGATGCGATCGACGAGCCGCGTGTACCCCTCGCGGTAGTGCCGGCTGATCTCGACCTCGGCCGCGAGCAGCGCCGTCAGCTCGCGCTCCGCCGTCTCCCGATCACCACGCTCCAAGGCCGCGAAGAGGCGCTCGTAGCCGGGTTGCGTCTGCCGGTAGAGCGCGAGCACTTGCTCGAAGGAGGTCCGCGCCCCCTCCAGGGTCTCCGTGTCACCGACCTGACGCGCGAGCTTCTCGGCCCGCTCGAAGTAGTGTTCGAAGCGTCGCCGTGTACCGGGTCGGACCTGGCGGGCGGCGTCGAACCAGGCGCGTCCCAGGCGGGTGTTTTCCAGGACCCGTTCGAGTTGTTGTCGGAAGACGTTCTGCTGAGCGCGCGCTTCGTTGAACCGCATGGCCAGCGGTAGGTATCCGTCGTGCAGCATTCGAAGCCGCCGTGCGGTCCGATCGTGCTGCACCACGCTCGTGATCGCGACAGCGGAGAACGCCGCCAGCGTCAGGGCGAACGCGAGAAAGATCCGGGTGGGGATGGAGAGTCGGCGCAGCCGCACGTGCTCAGCCTAACAGTCCGTTCACGCACCGACCGCGATGGACCCGCGGACGCGCCTCCGTGTGATGCCGCTGGGCGCGGCGGATGTGCCGCGCAGCGGGGCGCGGTCTGGGGCGTGAGGCGCACGGAGAGCTGCGGGCGCGCGAACGCATCGCGCTGGGCGTCCCGCCCGACGCGGCCTTCTGCGAGCGCGCGGGTGGGCGCGCGTCTCAATCGCCCACGATGCTGCGCAAGCGCGCTCTCAGGGAAGGGTCCGCCGCGATGGCCGCCCGGGCCGCCTCGCGAGCCTGCCGTGGGCGGCCGAGCCGAGCGAAGGCGCGAGCGCGCAGCGCGTGCATCTCGCCGGGCGCCTCGTGACCGGCCACGAGGGCCGAGTCGGCTTCGTAGAGCGCCTCGGCGGCCTGTCCCTGGTGGAGGTAGACTTGGGCGAGCAGCCCGTGGGTGGTGGCGTTGGCCGGGTCCACGAAGAGCCCCATCTCGCCGACCCGCGACGCTTCGTCCCAGCGCTCGGCGTCCACGAGGAGCTTCAGGAGTCGGGCGTTCGTCTCGCGGTCGTGCTCTTCGATCTGGGCGAGCCGCGACAAGGCCGCGATCTGGAGTTGGGCGTCTTCGAGACGTTCGGCTACCTCCGCGAGCCCCTGCCAAGCCTCGGGCCGCTCGGCGTCGACGGACGTCGCCGCCTCGAGCTCGCGTCGCGCCGCCGCCGTGTCGCCGCGTGCCAGGGCGGCGCGGGCGAGGAGGAGCCGCAACTCGTAGCCGTCTCGGCCGCCCGCGACGATCGCCCGGAGGTGGCGTTCGGCGTCGGCCTCGTCGCCCCCGGCGAGGGCCAGACGCGCAGCGACGAAGTGGGCCGTGGGTTCGTCGGCGTCGAGGCCGAGGGCGCGTTCCGCGGCCTCGCGGGCCTCCTGCCCCTGGCCGTGGGCGAGCAATGCGGCCGCGAGCGCAGCCTGTTTCGTCGGCTCGTGCGGGGAAGCGGCGGCGTCGGCGCGGATGGCGTCGAGGTCGCGGTAGCGCGCGAAGTCGACCACGAACTCGTCGGCCCGCGCCCGCAACCTGCGCCTCTCCGCGGCACGAAAATCGCGATCGAGCTGCGCCATGGAGAGGCCCAAGGCCCGGTGCACGACGTCCTCGGAGCTGTGGCCGGCCCCCCACTGGCGAAGCATGCGGACCACGTCGCCGAAGCCGTGCTCGTCCGCGATGTACTTCACGACCCGAGTGCTCGCGTAGTACGCGACCATCATGTCCATGGGTGAGCGGGCGTGCGTGAACGCGCGGTTCATGAGACGCAGCTCCGGAAGGCGGTCGTCCTGCAGCGCCTGCCATAGGTGGTGATCCATCTCGCGCTTCCACTCCGGGCGTGCGATGAGCGTCTCGTACTCCGCCAGCCCTTCGGTGAACCAGCGGGGCACGCGGTTGCGTGAGAGCTGGATGTGGAAGACGTGAGCGAGCTCGTGCCAGGTGATCTGCCCCCAGTTGAAGGGGCCTCCTCGCGGTGAGATCGCCGTGACGACCTTGCCGAAGCACACGCCCTGCACTCCCAGGTTGGGCAAGCCTGTCGTCCGCACCGAGAAGTGCCCAGGGTCGGCGAAGAGCTCGATGCGTACGGGGCCCTCGGGAGTGAAGCCGTAGCGACGCACCATGCTCCGGTATGCGCTGCGCAGCGTCCGAGGCACGTATCGCTCGAGGATGGGTCGCTCCTCTTTGTGCATTCGGAACACGAAGGGCGCGGCGTCGAAGTCCTCGTACTGTTGTGGGATGACCTCGTCGTAGAGGTTGAGGGTGTTGTAGACGCGCACGTTGAAGCGGTCGTGCCGCCAGGCGCTGCGCAGCGCCGGAAGCGCCTCCTCCTCGTCGCCCATGCGCAAGAGGTTGAGGCCGAGGGCTGCGTGGGCGCGTGCGTCCCGGCTGTTGAGGGCCACCGCCTCGCGCGCCATCGCGACGATGTCGGGGTAGCGGTGCTCCCACTCGGCGTACTCGCCGACGATGTCGTAGAGCTCGGAGTAGGTGCGGTGACGTCGCAACACCTCGCGCTTCGCCCGCTCGAACCCGGCCTCGTCGTCCGCCAGGTAGCGCACGGCCGCCCGGGTGCTGAGAGCCTCCAGATCGTTGGGGTCCACCGCGAGCGCCCGATCGAGGTGCGCGTCGGCGGCGTCGATGTCGAGGTCTCTCAGCGCCATGCCCGCCCGCGTCACGTGGGCCAGGACGAGGTTCGGGTTCACTTGAAGGGCGCGCGAGAGGAGCTCCTCGGCGCTCGCGAAGTCGAAGCTCTGCTCGATCTTGATGCGGGCCAGGAGGGTCCGCGCGACCGGGTGCTCGGGGTTCACCTCGAGGGCGGCGTTCACGCTCTCCTCGGCGTGGCCTGCGTCGTATTTGGACAGGAAGAGCCGCGCCCACTCGAGCTGCGTCTCCACCCGCCGCGGGTCGACGCGGCTCGACTCGAGGAAGGCATCGTTCGCGTCGCGGGCGCTGCCCAGATCCATGGCCGCCATCGCGACGTAGGCCAGGCCTTCGGCGTCGCGTTCTCCGATCGCGCCGTCGTTGTACGCTTCGATCAGGCGCATGAAGATCGGCTCGGCCTCGGCGAGACGTCCTTGCCTGGCTAGGGCGCGGCCCAACATCAGGCGCGCACGGTGAGCACTCGGCTCGTCCAGGAGCGGCCTCAGCGCTCCCTCGGCCTGGGGCAGCTGGCCGCGGGCCATGAGGGCCTCGCCTTCCAGGGTCCGCGCCGCGATGCGGAGGGAGGGGTCCGCCGCAGTCGCTGCCGCGAGGTTCGCGGCCTGCGCGTAGTCGCCGGTCTCGAAGAGGAGCCGCGCGCGCAGTAGCTTCCCGCGCGCCGAATCGCCGAGCCGTTCCAGTGCCTCGCCCACCGCCTCGTAGAAGCCCGCGGTCAGCGCTGCTTCGGCCTCGTCGAGATCGGTGATCGTCGGTGCGGACCGTGGCCCCGCAGGGGCGGCGCCAACCTCCGGGAGGTCCGGCAGGGGCACGGCCTCGGCGCTCACGGTGTCGTCCCGTGCGGGAGGTGTCGCGGGTTCAGCCGCCGCCGGGACCTCCGTCGAAGCCTGCCGAGAGGGCGTCCCCTGGCCGCAGGATGCACCCACGAAGAAGACGCTGGAGGCGCCGATCAGGAAGCTCTGCAGGCGAACGCTCGATGCTGGGGTCATGCGGTTCTCGACAAGTCTACGCGGTTGGACGCCGAGCGCCCCCCTGGGCTGCGCCGCTCCGCGCTCGGGCGTCACCGGGTCGATTAGAGCACATCTCCAAACCCCTCGTCGCCGCTTCGTGGCCCGCGGGAGTGTCCTGCCGCCATCCTCTCACCTCGCCAAGACTCGGCGTTCCCTCGGCTCGTCGCCGCGGCATGGGTCGCACCCAGATCCACGGATCGACGGACCATGGTCCGGTGAGATGCGCTTCAGTCGCCGTCGCCGTTCGTTTGGCGGGCGACGTGGGAAGCGAAGCTGCCAGCATCTTCGGAGGGCGGCGTCTCGGTCTGTTCTCTCGGTGGGGCTTCGTCGAGCTGGTCGAGGAAGCGCCCCATGAGCCCTTCGAGCATGAGATCCCGCTGGCTTCGATCGATCTCTCCGCTCCGATGTTGAGCCTGGATC
>JALVDI010000101.1 GCA_027009115.1 Polyangiaceae bacterium
CGTTACGGTGTGCGTCCCGACCGAGAGGTCGAGGGTCGTGGGGGTGGTCCCGCTCGGGTTGCCGTTGACGGAGAGCGCCGCGCCCTGAGGCTCGGAGCTGATCCGCAGCGCCACCCGCCGGGCGCCGGCGCTGTTGGAGAGCGCCGCCGCGAGAGCCTGCCGGGCCGCGGCCGCGACCCCGTCGTGGATGAGCGACTCGTGCTCGTAGGTCGTGTCCCGGGGCGTGCGCAGGACCACCTGCACCTGCTGGGCGGCATCGTCGGTCGCCGACGCCCAGACGGAGACGAAGGCCGCGAAGGCGACGCCCTCGTCGGCGAGGACCTCGCTGATGCAGGGCGGGTCGATGCAGGCATCCGCCGGCAGGACGCGGACCTCGTAGCCCTCTGCGGCGAGCCCTTCCCGCACCGCTGCCTGGGCCTCGGCTCCAGCCGTCGCGCGCAGATGTTCGCTGCCCTGCGGCGGCCAGAGCACCACCGTCCGCGGCTGCGCCGCCGCCAGCCCGGTCGCGAGGAGCACGCTCGAAAACGTCAGCAGTCGAAGCATCCGCGGGAGGCTACGCACGCCAGGGGCTCGAGGCAATCTTCGAACCCGCCTCATAGCGAGCCTCCGAGCTGCAGCAGCGCGCCGTCGCGCCAGGGAGCGACGCCGACCCGCAGGTCCAGCCCCGCCGACGCCGAGCCCTCGGAGACGCTGTCGTTGTCGTTGTCCGAGTCGTTGTCGAAGAGCGGCAACAAGGGCAGCATCAGCAGCGCCAGGCTCGCCCCGCCCACGAACATCGCCTGGGCGCCGCGCTGCTCGCGGTCGACGCAGGCCCGCCGGTCGACGGCGACGTTGCCGCAGTCGTCGCGGGTCAGCAGCAGCGCAAAGGTCGTCGCCACCCCGCCGGCGGCGCCGATGGCTCCCACGATCGCCGTCGCGCGCCGCCCCCGACCCAGCAGCGGCACCGACGCTGTCGCGAGCAGCGCGCCGGTCAGGCCCAGGCCAAGCACCCGCCCTTTGAGGTTCAGCCAGCGCTCCTGCCGAACCAGGAAGTCCACGTCCGAAGGCTCGGCGACGGCGTACTGATCGCCTCGGACGGCGCGTCGCCCGTGCGCGATGAACGCGCCCACGGTGAGCGCCAGCCCGCTGCCCAGCAGCGCCAGGCCGCTCCCGATCCGCCAGCCGGGCAGCCTTTGCCGGGGAGCCTCGGGGCGCTCGTCTTCGTCCACCTCGACGGCTCCCGGCGTTGCGTGGGCGAGCCGCCGGGCCTTGTCGTCGAGGGTCACCAGCGGGCCTGGCTCGCTCGAGGCCTGCCAGGAGGGCTCGAAGCGGTGGACGCGGAACTGACCGGCGCCGACCGCTTCGACCAGGTAGACCGACGCTCCCAGCAGCCGCGCCATGCGCGCGGCGTGCGCCGGGGCCCGCTCGTTGTCGTCGATGAAGACCGGCCGCGAGTGCGTCTCGCGCTCGAAGACCGTGTCGACGTCCAGCGTCGTCAGCAGGCCTTCGAGGCGCACCCGGTGCACGCGGCCGCGCTCCTCGCCGCACTCGACCTGCACGCGGTACTCACCGAGGGCCAGGTCGGCCATGGAGAAGGGCGTGCGCCCGACCTCGATGCCGTTGAGCCGCACTCGGCAGCCTGGGGGGGTCGAGTTCACCCGCAGGTTGCCCACCTCGCCCGTCTCTTCGCTCTCGAGCCGTTCCAGGATCGCCCGGACCTCTGGGGTGTGGCGAAAGCGGCTCGGCTGCACCTGCGGGACTGCCCGCCGGCACTCGCGCGCCTGCGCCACCGCGCGGCTCTCGTCGCCCGTCTCGATGAGCGCCCGCACCATGTACAGGCAGGTGTCGAGCACCTCCCGGGCGCGGTCGGCCTCACGGTTGAGCTCCTCGGCTGCCTGCTGTGAGAGCCGCTGTGCGCGCAGCAGTTCCTCGCGAGCGGCGTCGTAATCGGCGCGGGCGAGGCTGTGCAGCGCGTTGCGGGATTGCGTCGCCCACTCGTTGATCTGGCGCTGCGTGATGTGCGTCGGCGGCGATGAGATTCGCGCTTCGAAGATCTCCCTCATCCGTTGCGGATCGAGGACGGTCCCTTCGTTGGCGAGGGCTTCGGCGACACGCTCCCGCGCCTGCTCCAGCTCTCCGGTCGGTTCGCCCCGCGTGACGACCCAGATCGGCTCCCGCGGTTGTGCGCTCGCAGAGCCCGGCCCGATCGACGCGAGCACCAACAGCCCCCATCCCAAGCATCGCATGGGCCCGTTTCTCCCACGTCGGCGCGGCGCGTCAACTCCCTCGGGTCGTTCCGCGGACACACGCGCCGCACCGCAGCGTCGAGATCGCCGCTGGGGTCTCGGGTTGCTCGGTGGACGCACGCGCCGGACCCACCGGGCCTCACCAATCTTGGTGAGGTTTCCGTGCTGGACGCTCGGGTCTGAGCGCACACAATGACGAGCGGTTCGGTGAGGCGTTGCGGTGATCCGGGAGGTGGGGATGTTCCGAGTGCAGGTGCGGGTGTGGATGGTGGCGTTCTTGGTGGGCGCCTGCGGGCACCCACAGACGTGCCCCGAGGGAATGGCGCCGGTGGGCACGCGCTGCCAGCCCTACGATGCGAGCGTCGCTGACGCCCCCGCCGACGCCCCCGCCGACGCCCCCACCGACGCCCCCGCCGACGCTCCGCTCAGCTGCACCGAGCTCTGCCCCGATGACGGCAACGAGTGCACCGGCTGGCGCTCCTGCGACACCGCATGCATCCGCGAGCCCTTGACCGACGTGCCGTGCGCCGGTGGCAACGGGGTGTGCGTCGCTGGCGCGTGCCTGCCCAGCTATGTGCTCTACCGAGTCGACACCGACTCGAGCTTCGACATCTACCTCGTGCCCGTCGACGGCTCCCAGGCTGCCCGGAAGCTCACCCCGACCCTCCCAGCGGGCCGCCAGCTCCGGAAATGGAACTTGTCCGAGGACCGCACCTACCACCTCTACGTCGCCGACCAGGAGACCCGCGGCGTGTTCGAGCTCTACGCCGCGCCTCTCGATGGGTCCGCCGAGCCCGTCAAGCTCAACATGCCCCTCGGGGCCGGCGAGGATGTTGAAAGGTTCGATCTGGGGAGCGAAGGTGAGCCCGCGCTCTATCTGACGAGCGCGGACGATCTCTACGCGGTCGCCATCGACGGCTCCGGGGGCCGCCAGCTCAGCACGGGGCCGGTGGAGAGCTACCGGCTGGTGGCGGGCGGCCGGGTGTTCTACCGGAGTCGGGGCGGCGAGCTCTTCGTGACGGACCTCGACGGGACGACCCCCCGCCGCCTCCACCCGGACCTGCCCGCGGGCGCGCGGGTCTCGGGCTACGAGCCGAGCCTCGACGGGGCGCACCTCTACTACCTCGCCGATCTGGACACCGTCGGTGAGCCCGAGCTCTACCGGGTCGACCTCGACGACCTCACCGTCACCCGGGTCAACTCCTTGCTCGTGACCGGCGGCTTCGTCCGCGACTTCATGCCCCTCGACGACGGCCGCGTCCTCTACCGCGCCGATCAGGAGACCGCCGGCGTCGTCGAGCTCTTCCTGGCCGACGGCAGCGGCGTCCGACGGCTGAGCGCGCCCCTGACCGAGGGCCGCGTCGAATCCTTCTTTCCGCAGCTCCAGCTCGGGCCCCATGGCCCGGAGGTCGGGGGCGACCACGTCCTCTACACCGTCTCTCGAACGGCCCCGTCCCCTCAGGCCCTCTACGCCGTCCCCTTCTCCGGCGGCTCGCCCGTCGAGCTGAGCGGACCGCTCCCGCCCGGTGGTCGGGTCGAGAGCTTCTTCTTCGTCCCGGGGAGCGAACGGGCGGTCTACCGCGCCGACCAGGACATCCCTGGCGTCTTCGAGGCGTACTCCGTGGGCCTGGATGGTACCGGCCGCGCGAAGCTCAACGGCCGCCTCGCGACGGGCGGCGAGGTTCTCTCCATCTTTCCGAGCTGGGATGGGGAGCGGCTCCTCTATGTCGCCGACCAGGACATCGACGAGGTGACCGAGTTCTACGCCGCCCGCATCGATGGAAGCGAGCGGGTCAAGCTGAATCAGCCCCTCGTGGCCGGCGGCGACGTCCTTGCAACGGCGGCCTTGTTGAACGCCGAAGCGCGCTCCGCCTGGGCCGTGTACCTCGCCGACGCCGACGTCGACGAGGTCGTCGAGGTCTACGCCAGCCGCCTCGACGGCTCGGAGCGCGTCAAGCTCAACGCGCCTCTCCGCATCGGCGAGTCCGTCTTTTGGGCTTTCCAGCTTCTCCTCCCTCCCTGAGCTCTGCGACAACCCCAGAGGCAACTCCGCCGGCGGACCGGCGACGAAGCGTGTTCCCTAGCTAGTGACTGCCATGACCCATCCACCCATTCTCATCCTCTCCCCCGCCGCGCTGGCTCTGCTTTTGTGCGCATCCTGCGGAAGCCCAGCCGTCACCTGCCCGGAGGGCGAGCCCGTCGATGGCCGCTGCATCGCCGCCGACGCGGGCACGGACGCGTCTTCCTCTGAAGACGGGGGCGTCGATGCGTCTTCCTCTGGGGACGCGGGCGCCGACGCTTCTTCCTCTGGGGACGCGGGCACCGACGCGTCTTCCTCTGGGGACGCGGGCGCCGCCGACACGGGCGCCGCCGACACCTGCGCCGCCGACGAGCGGGTCTGCGATGGGCTCGACGACGACTGCGACGGCGTCGTCGACGAGGGCGTCCAGACCACCTACTACGCTGACATGGACATGGACGGTTGGGGCGACGCGGCCACGAGCTGCGCGGCCTGCGATCCCTCCGCCTGCCCCGTCGGGACCTGGGTCGACAACGACCGCGACTGCGACGACGGCCGCTCCGAGGTCCACCCGGTCGCCGACCCCTCCGCCCCCGAAACGCGCTGCAACGGGCTCGACGACGATTGCGACGGCACCGTGGACGAGGGCGTCCTCTCGACTTTCTACCGCGACGCCGATCGCGACGGCTTTGGCGACCGGACGTTGACGAGGCAGGCGTGCAGCGCTCCCGCAGGTTACGTGGACAACCCCGACGATTGCGCGGACAGCGACGACCGCGCCCACCCCGGCCAGACCCAGTACTTCGACTCGCCGCGCCCCGACGGGAGCTTCGACTTCAACTGCAACGGCCGCGTCGAGCGTGCCTACGAGGACGCCCGCGGCCAGCACCCCGTCGAGGAGGCCCTTCCGGTAGGTCGTTGCACCGTCGCGTGCCCAAGAGCGCCCCTCTGGGTCGACACGCTCCCACCGTGTGGCACGACCGCGTCGTACTGGGAGTGCACCTACCCCTCCGGCATTTGCATGACCGCCCTCGGCCCGTTCGTCACGGACGACGTCCCCGTCGTCTGCCGGTGAGCGATGAGCGGTGAGCGGTGAGCGATGAGCGGTGAGCGGTGAGCGATGAGCGATGAGCGGTGAGCGGTGAGCGGTGAGCGGTGAGCTGTGAGCGACGAGCGGTGAGCGCGCCTTCGCGCCGGTCGGTCCGGCGGGAGCGCTGGCGTCGTCAGCGAGGCGAGCGAGCGCGGAGCACGACGAAGCGCCCGTCGTCCCGCAGCACCGAGACGTCGGCGAAGACCTGGGCGAGGGGGCGGCGCCAGGGAAGGAAGCGGTTGGCCACGAGCCAGAGCTCGCCGCCCGGGCGAAGGTACCGTGGCGCTTCCCGTACGATGGCCTCGGTGGTCGCGTACTCGGTGCCGACTCCGCGATGGAAGGGGGGGTTGGTGACGAGGAGGTCGAAGGTGCCGCGGACGGCCTCGTAGCGGTCGCCAGCGACGACCGTGCCCTTCAGGCCGTTGGCGGCGAGGGTGCGCCGAGCCGACTCGACGGCGAAAGCGTCCACGTCCGTGAGTGTGACGTCGGCGCCGTTCGCCGCGAGGGTCGCGCCGATGGGACCCGCGCCGCAGCCGAGGTCGAGGATGCGCCCGCGGCACGGCGGGAGCGCGTCGAGCAGTAGCGCGGTGCCGTCGTCGAGCTGCCCTTGCGCCAGGACCGATTCGGCGAAGACGCCGGGCAAGACGACGATCTCCAGGGCGCCCACCTGGGCGCGGCGCTCCCAACGGGCGAGGTCAAAGCTCGCTGGCGCCTTCGTATCGACGGCGAGGAGCCGGCGTTTGTGGCCTTGGGCGCTGCCGACGACGGTGCCGAGGCGCCCGAGGGCCCGCTCGGCGGACTTGATCCCGGCGCTCTTGGCCCCCACCAGGACCACCCTGGTCGCGACGCTCGCGGCCTGGGCGAAGAAGAAGTCGCGCCTGCGCTTGCCCTTGGGAAGCTGCACGATCGCGACATCGGCGTCCTCGTGCCAGCGCAGCCCCAGCCGTCCCCGGCCTGCGTGGGCGTGCTCGCGCGCGTCGACGAAGAGCAGCTCCGCCGGCAGACGCGCGGCATGGGCCGAAGCGCCGAACACCACGGCGCGCCCTGGCCACAGGGTCCGGTGTTCGTCGAGCAGTGCGACGGACGACGAAGGCACGGCCGAGCCTGACCCCGAGCCGCCCGCCGCGCCAGGCACCGCTCACCGCGCACCGCTCCCTCAGCAGTCGGGTAGTATACGAAACCGATGGCTCGGTGCCTGCGAACCCTGAGTACGTTCTTGATGTGGACCTTGCCGCTCTTCGTCGCATGCGGCGGCAACCCGGACACCGATGCGGGGGACTCCGGAAGCGACGCGGGAACTCTGGAGCTCGCCGATCCCTACGCCCTGTGGACCGAGGGCACACGGCTGCGTGGCGCCAATGTGTGGCAGCGCCTCGTCTACCCGGAGCTCGATGGCCCCGAGTACCTCGGGCCCGGTCCACTGGGGCCGCCACTGAACCAGGACGACTTTGATGCCCTGGCAGCCCTGGGGGCCAACTACGTCAACCTTTCCCACCCGGGGCTCTTCCGAGAAGATCCGCCCTACGAGCTCAACGAGGACGTCCAGGCCAACCTCGATCGGCTCCTGACGTTCGCTGAAGAAGCCGACCTCTTCGTTGTGATTACCTTTCGCACAGGACCTGGACGCAGCGAGTTTTGGGCGTATTGGGGCGAGGATACGGCGTCGGACCCCGAGAACGGATGGTTCGACCCCGAATACTACAACAACGATGTTTGGGAGAACGAATCCGCACAAGACGCCTGGGTGGCCATGTGGCGCTACACCGCGGAGCGCTATCGGGACAAACATGTTGTCGTTGGCTACGACTTGATGTGTGAACCCAACGCCGAAGAGGTCTTCTTCGATGTGTGGCGAGGGCCCGAAGACTTTTACCCCGCTCACGCAGGAACGACCTATGACTGGAACACGCTCTACCCTCGCATTGTTCAGTCCATTCGCGAAGTGGACGCAAAGACGCCGATTCTCATACAGCCCATGGGGTATGGCACGGCTGCGTATCTCCCGTACATGACCGTCGTCGATGCGGAGCGCGTCGTCTACACGATTCACCAGTACGAACCCATGGTCTACACTCATCAAGCGCTCCCATCGGCCTACCGATACCCAGGTCGGTTCGACGCAGACTACGATGATATCGTTGACTCGGTCGACCGAGACTGGCTCGATAGACTCCTCGCTCCGGTGGACCGCTTCATTTCAGCTCATGACGTACCTGTCGCCTGCAATGAGTACGGTGTGATGCGCTGGCAACCCGGCGCGTCTGTCTTCATGGAAGACCTGATATCCATCCTGGAATCCCGAGGCATCAACCACGCTCTGTGGGAGTGGGCATCCTCCTGGCGACCCTTCAGAGACAACGACGATTTTAACTTTCGTCACGGCCCAAATCCCCGACGCCACCGCGACGTCCGATCCAGCGATCTTCAACGCGTGATCCAGGAGAACTGGAGCCGCAACAGAGTGCGCCCGTCCAATGTCGTGTTTCGCTGATCGGCAGGGCAAAGCGCCGCCCCCAGGCCTGCCGTCGCTGGCCCCCTTGAGCCGGACGCACCCCTTGGGCATCGGGCCGCTCCCAAAGGGCTCGGTGGTGCGGGACGACGGACGTCCTCCTGCTCCACGCTCGGTCGCCGAGTCGACCTACGGGGCTCAGCCGTGGCGCGCCAGGAAGTACACGACGAGGCCGAAGAGGCCCACCATGGACGCCGTCTCGACCCAGTTGACCTTCCCGTCGTCCTGCACCGACTTCCAGAGGATCAACATCGTCGGGAAGGCCAGGAGCACCACGCTGCTTGTCTCGAGGTCGATGGGCAGCACGCCACCGTGCTCCATCGGCGGCACGACTCCAGTCTGCGCGAAGACCCCGAGAAGAATCAGCGCCACCGGCAGCACCACGAAGGGCACCTGGTTGATCTGCCCTGAGGCGCTGGCGAGAGCGATCTCGTACATGCCTTTGGCGTGGGCGGTGACGATCATCGCAAAAGCGCCCGCGGCGGCGAAGACGCTGAGGATGAGGGCACCGACCATCTCGGAGTAGCCGGCGGCGCGAAGCCCCCCGACCAGGACGTCCGCAAATTCGCCGACGGCATGCCCGCCCACGACGCTGGTGAGCAGACCGACGACGCCAAAGAAGACGATCGCGCCGACCGTTGGCGGTGGCGGCTCGTCCTCCGCCGGCGGGAGCTCGAGCTCTTCTTCGTCCTCGGCGAAGTCGACTACAAGCCTCCAGACGGCCACGACCTCAATGCCCAGGAGGGTCGCGCCAAGCACGTAGAGATCCGCCACGCCCAAGGCCTCTCCGTCGTGCTGGCCCGTCTCAAAGAGGTTGAGCAGCAACATCAGCAACCCCGTCCCAAGAAAGACGCCGGCAGCGGCCGCGTAGAGATCGGTGCTCAGCTTCACGAGGGCCTCGGGCAGGCGCGCGTAGCCGGTGGCGTCCCGTGGAAGCAGCCCGCTGTAGATCCCGAAGGCCAGCGCGCCGACGTGGAGGGTGAGACAAGTGACGATGAATCCGACTCGGGGCGCCGCGGCGATGACGAAGCCGAGCATCACGAGTTCGGGGATATTGCTCGCCAGGCCTGCCATCGTGCCGGCCACGAACTTGTTCCACTTGAGCCGCTCGCCGATGCCCTCGACGCACTTGATCATCGCCTCGCAGGAGCCGAAGACCACCGACAGCCCGCCGACGGCCAGGAGCGCGGCGTGCAGCCAGGAGGGTCCAAGGTGAGCCCCATCGACACCGAACGCGGCACCGAGGAGCGCGCCGCCTCCAAGGAGCACGCCGACCCATGTGTTCCCGCCCGAGCCGCCGGCCGCCATGAGCGGGGATGTAACGTTCCGTCGGAGGAGCGTCAACGAGAGCCACCGGCGGAACCTCGTGGCTTCGACACGGGTTGATGGGCGCCGGCGGTGAGGTCAGGGTGCGGCCATGCTCACCGTCCTGGACGCACGGTTCTTGGTCAGCGCGACCGACGTGGCCGATCTTCCTGCGCCGATGTTCGCGGAGATCGCCTTCGCGGGCCGCTCGAACGTGGGCAAGTCGAGCCTCATCAACGCGCTCCTGGAGCGCAAGCAGCTCGTGCGTACGAGCTCAAAGCCCGGCGCCACGCGGGGGATCAATGTCTTCCGCATCCGGGTGCGCACCCCCGACGAGGCCACGAAAGCCGGCCCCGCCGCTACGACGAGCGATGGCTCCGACGAGGAGGCGGCGGGCGGCGGTCCGGGCCGCCTGGAGGCCGAGCTCGACCTGGTCGATCTGCCCGGCTACGGCTACGCAAAGCGCAGCAAGAAGGAGCGGCGCAGCTGGGGCCCGCTCATCGAGTCGTTCCTCAGCCAGCGTCCTGGGCTCCGCGCCGTCGTGCTCATCGTGGACGGGCGGCGGGGGCTCGAGGACGACGACCGGCAGCTGCTATCGTATCTCGCGGAAATCGAGCGGCGCGCGCTGCTCGTCGTCACCAAGCTCGACAAGCTGCCCAAGAGTCAGCGCAAGCTCGCCGTGCGATCCATCGGCGAGCAAGCGGGCGTGCGCGCCTACGGCTTCAGCGCGGTCACCGGCGAGGGACGCGAGCGGCTGTGGCGTGCGCTGCTCCGCGAAGCGCACGTCGGCATCGGACGCTGAACCCATCGGCACCTCAGCGGTACCAGGGGTGCAGCGGCGGTCGGTCGCGACAGGCCGGTCGCGCGCTGGGCGAACAGTAGATGCGCACGTGGAAGTGGTTGGCGTGGCGATGTCCCCGCGCGGGCTGCACCATGGCGCGGGCGGCCCGCTCGATCACCACCGCCGGAGCGTGCCGGCGGCGAGCCTCTCGCAACAGCCGCCGCTTGAGATGGTTGGCGACGAAGATGAACTGCACCTTCGCGTCGCCGTCCGCCACCAGCTTGGCGACGAGCTCCCAGTTGCGCGCGTCGTCGAAAGTGAGCGCGTGGTTGGGGCCGACTCCCCGCCCGTCGGCGTCGAACTCGGCAAAGGCAAAGGGTTCGTAGGGACGCCCGCGTCCGTCACGCATATAGAACGCGAGGTCCACATCGCGCCCGTTCTGATGCGACGCGTGACCGGGGATGCGGCCGCCCCCTTCACGAGAGAGCTCCCCGACGGAGAGGCGGGCCACGCCGCCCTCCCGCACTCGACGCGCCACGCGGTAGGCTGCGCGCTCGAGGAGTTGCACGAGCTCCCAGGTGCCGTAGTGGTTGCCAGCGGCGGCGTACTCGGGGACGTAGCGCAGGTACCGCGACTCGCGTAGACGCACGCCGCCCCGGAGCCGCCCCTGGAACGGGAAGCCGAGCGAACGGCTCCGATGCGGCAGCCGGCGGGCGCCAGGACCGCGGGTCGGATCGCGTCGCCCGCCGTCCGCCGCAGCTTCGGCCGCACCGCCCAGATCGAAGAGCAGCGAAGCCACCAGCAGAATCGGTGCGAGCCACCGCATGGGCCCGCCGTACCGTGACGCGAACCGGCGAGGCAAGTTTTCGGCGGCCGCGAGGAGGCGGGCGCCATGCTACGGTCGGCCCCCGATGAACGACCCAGGGCACCGCCCGAGGAGGGTGCGCGGCTGGTCCGCCCTGCGCGCAGCGGGCCGCGAGCCCCTCGCCGTCGTCGCCGCGACCGTCGGCCTGGGGTTGCTCCTGTGGGGACCCGAAGGACAGACGCTGCTGCCCCACGCCTGGCTTCCGGAAAACCCTCGCCTCGCCTGGATGGCCCGCTTCGCCTTCGGCGCCGCCGTCGTGGTGCTCGTGCCGGCGCTGACGCTTCGGCTCTGGGCGCGTCCGACGGACCCACGGGAGCACTCCCTCGCCGCGTGGGGCTTCGGTCTGGGCGACTGGCGGCGAGGACTCCCCCTCGCCCTCGCCTTCGCTCTCGTTGGGAGCCTCGCGACCTCCCTCGCCGCCTCCGGTGACCCGGGCCTCCGCGCCGAGTACCCGCTCTTTGCGCCAGGCCCCGCCCGGGCGCCGCTTCCTCTCACCGCCTTCGCCAGCTACGAAGCAGCCTACTTCCTGTTCTTTCTCTGCGGCGAAGCCGCCATGCGCGGGCTGCTGCTCTTCGGCCTGGAGCGACGGGTGGGAGCGGTACAGGCCGTGCTGCTGACGACCATCGTCCAGATCGTCTGGCACACCGGCAAACCGGGCGCCGAGCTCGCGACGGTCCCGCTGTGGGGGCTCGCGGCCGGGGCGCTCAACCTGCGCTTGCGCAGTTTCTGGTGGCTGCTGCTGGCCCACTGGGCGAGCAACGTCTCCCTCGACTTCGCGATCCACTATAGTCCCTGACGTGGACGAGCCCCCCCGCGCCAACGGCGCCCTCATCGCTGAGGAGCGACGCGCTCTCGAAGCACTCGTCGGCGCCGATCTCGTCCGGCGAGCCCTCGACGCGCGGGTCCCCCCCGAGGTGCGGGAGGCCTACGAGACCCTCACGGCAATCAGCCGCATCCCGACGGACTACGTGGAGCAGGTCTACTACGCCGTCGCCGAAGAGGCGGGCCTCGACCCCCTCGAAATGCACCACGACGTCGTCCGAGCCGGAGTCGAGCGGGCGCTCAAGACCGTGTGGCGGGTGCTGCTGCGCTTCACGAGCGACGCGGCCATCGTTCGTCGCGCCCCCCTCTTTTTCAACCGCGGGCTCTCCAAAGGAACCCTGGAGGCCCAAATGCTCGGTCCCGGCGAAGCCGAGATCCGGCTCACGGGCTGGCCTGGCGTGCCGCGCATGCAGGTCAACGGCATCGAGGCAGGGATCCAGACCGTCCTCGAGTGCTCGGGGCGGCAAGATGTCCAGGTCTCCCACGACCGCACCCTCGACGGCTGCCGCATCGTCGCGCGCTGGCGCGCCTGAACCGTCGCCGGCTCACCCGGGGCGGTCCACGCCGAAGTCGCGCCGGAATTCGAGACACTGCGGGCTGCCTCGCTCGAACTGGCGGCAGGTGGTCCCACGAATAGGGTAGATGCGGCAGGCGTTCGCGCTGGCCTCCGTGCCGAGGTGGACGCAGCTCCCGTCGGCTCGGGTCGCGAAGGCAACGAGCCCGAAATGCCCCGGCTGAACGGCGTCGGCCACGTCGTGCCGGCCAAGGGCGCGCCAGCGCGTCAGGTCCTCGGGGGGAATGAGGATGCACCCGTCCGAGCCGGTACGACAGCACGCGCCACAGGCGAGGCAATCGAGTTCTTCGCTCATCGCGGTCATCCTACGGCGCTTCGACCCCCCAGGGCACGCGGTCGACCCGGTGGACTGGAGGCGAGCGATGCGCGCCGGTGGAGGATAGGCGGAGCCTCCCCGAGGTCATCGGAGGATGGCAGAGGGTGTACCCAAGGCCCGAAGCACCAACGAGGGCGAGCCCGAGACGTGCGCTGGGGCTGGCGCGACCTTCCCGACGCCCTATCGTCTCGGGGTGAAGCTCGCTCTCTACGGCTACGACGCCTGCCCATACTGCCAGCGGGTCCGCCGCGCCATCGACGATCTCGGCCTCGAGGTCGAGGAGCGGGACGTGCTCGCTCACCCCGAGCGGCGCGACGAGCTCCGACAGGCGCTGGGTCGCGGGACCGTGCCCGTCCTGCGCATCGACGACGGGTCGACGGTCCGCTGGCTCCCGGAATCCGGGGCGATCGTCGCCTGGCTCTACGCGTCCCAAGGCCGTGAGCCACCCCGAGGCCCGAGCCTGCGCCGCCTCGCCACCTTCCTGATGTGGGGCCTGGTGGCGGTGGCCCTGTTCTTCCCTGAGCACGAGGGCCCACTCTTCGTCGCGGCGCTCAGCATCGGCGCCGGACGCTCGCTGGCCAACGCCCGAGCCACCCGCTCCTGGCTCCACGGAGCGATCGCCGCGACCTTCCTCTTCGGCGCCGTCGCGGTGCTCCTACAGCATCTGGGAATCGTCCGCATCCCCTGGTGGTACGGCGTCTACGCTCTCGTGCTGGCTCTGGCGCTCGCCTCCGTCGCCGCGCGGCTCGGGGCCCGCCGTCAGCGCTCCTGACGCCAGCGCAGGACCCGTCGCGGCCAGCGTGGCCCCGCCCCGCCGCGCCGCGCAGTCCAGAGTTGCCGGAGGAAGGGGCGCACCTGCGCCACGAGCCAGGCCGGCGCCCCCTCGAGGCCCTCGCAGACGCTCTGGCCCGCCTGCGGATCGAGGATGGCACGCCCTTCGAAACGCGCGTCGGGGGTGAAGAGCGTCACGCGGTAGCGGACCGCGGCCTCCCCGGCCTCCTCCAGCTCGAGGAGCACCCGACCGCCCGCCTGGGGGTGCAACGACGCCTCATCCATCCCAAGCTCACATCGGCAGCGCTTCGATGAGCTGCTCGTCCGCTACGGCGGGTGCGCCCGGCGCCAGCTCGGCCGCGTCGGCGTCGGCGTCCACGCCCCCGTCGTTCGGGGCCTCGATGGGCGTGATGTTCCCCATGCGGTCCACAGTGACCAGGGTCCCATCCGGCATTCGATAGCCCCCCGCCTCCTCGTCGAACTTGGGGATCGGGTGCTCGATCGGCGTGCGACGACGGCCTCGGATCCGCCCCTCGCGCACGTTCACGCGCAGCGGCTCCTCCAGGTAGAAGACATAGCCGCCCTGGTCGATCTCCATGAGGTACGTCTCCCCTTCGTGCTCGAGCTCGCGCCGGAAGCCCAAGGTCTGCTGCCCCGCGCGGCGGTGCGGGCGGTGGGCGAGCACGAAGCTCATCAGGCGCACGGCGATGTGGTTGTGCAGGCGATGGCACCCGTGCGAGTGGCGGCGCATGATCGACATGTAGTCGACGCTGCCGTGGGTGCGGATGCCCTCGTCGCCACCCACCCGGATGCCCTCCGGCGTCTGCAAGAACTTCTGGTGGTAGGCAGCGACGAGCCCGTAGGCCGAGGCGTAGCTCGGACCTGTCTCGTGGTAGTTCACCACGTACGGTCGCTCCCCCGGCCGGCCCCGGCGCGGGTTGCGCGCGAGGATGTCCCTCGCCGGCGTGCTCTCCGGCGGCAACCACACGGGCGCGGCCACGATCCGCGCCCAGACGCGCTCGCCGACCTCGGAATTCTTGTACTTCCACATCGGCACTCCGTCGACGACCTCCGTGCGCCAACCACCGATGGTCGTTCCGAAGCGCGCAAGGGGGATGCGCTGCCCGTTGTAACGCGTGAAGACGGTAAGCCGCGGCCGGCGCTGCAAGGGCTGCGCTCTCTCCCGCCCGTTCTCGTCGTAGGGGAACTCGTACCACACGTCGCCGCGGTCGATCTCGACATAGAGGTCCATCGCCTCGGCGTAGTACTCCGGCAGCTCCGGCATCCGGATGGCGACGATCTTCGGCTGCCCCCGCTCGAGCTCGCCGAGGCCCTGGAGCCATGCGCGCGTCCCCTCCGGGGTCTGGAGCCCAAACGCCTCCACGAGGATCTCGCGCAGCTCGGCCTCGAGGTTCGGAATCGGGTGCGGCTCACCGTCCGCCCCGCGGAACGTCCGCGGCTCCCCCTCCCGCACGAAGGATCGGCTGCCGTCTTCGATCACCCCCGCCGCGTGCATCGCGCGCTCGGTCAGAACCCGAAGCACCGCGCGCCGTTCCAACTCCCGAGTGCCCAGCCGAAGCATCGCCAGCGTGTCGCGCCCGATGTAGCCCCAGCCGTAGATGCGATGGCGGCGCTCGAACTCGGCGAGGGCCTCGTGGGTGGCCCAGTCGAGGGCACCGTCGGTGTATCGGCCCTTCCCCTCGTAGTACCCCTCGCACTCGAGGCGGGCCTGGGCCGCGCGGATGGCCGCGACTTCCCCGACCCGCTCACGGTATTCGCGCAGGCGCGCCGCGTCACGGTCGCTCAAGGCCGATGGGTCGAGCTCTGCCGGCGAGGCGACGCCGGCCCGCTCGACCATCGCCTCGACGCGATGCTCCAGGACGGCGAAGCGGCGACTGTCCCGCCGCGCCCGATCGTTGCTTCGGTAGGTGACGAAGTCGTCGTAGTCGACGAGCGGCTGCAGATCGAGAGCCTCGCTGCACTCGCGCCCGAAGGCCTCCTCCATGCGGCGACGGAGCACCCCGAGGGTCGGCATGATGCCGTAAAGCTCGAGGTACTTGTCGCGCCGCGCGCGATCCCCGTGGTGGTTGTCGGGGAACTCCTCCCGAGCGAGCGCCAGGTACGTCGCGCGGTAGGCGTTGGGCACACGCTCCCCCGTCTCGCGATCCCTCTCGCTGAAAAGGTAGGGCGTCCATTCCTCGCCGAGGTCCAGCAAGAGATAGCCCTCGTCCCGAGCGGTCCCGGCCTCGATCTCCCGCACGACCTCGCCGCCTTCCCACAAAGGGACGGGGTCCTCCAGGGGGATCTCGACCTCCGGGGTCTCCGGCGGATCCGTGGGCGCCTCGACCACGGGCTCGGGATCGGCCGGGGGCGGCGGAGCCGGGTCTTCCCCGCCGCACGCGAGACAGAAGGCCACGGCCACCGGCAGAAGACGTCTCACCTGCCCTCCAACTTTGGACACCTGCCCCCCATCCGCAAGTTTATGACTCATCCTGCCCGGTCTGCCCAGCACAGCCCGCGCCAAAGCTCCCGGGAGGCGATGTGCGACCGACAGCAGCAAGGTACGTGGCTCTGCGTGTCAAGGCGACCACAACACCGTGGCCTTGGCCGCGTGCCCCGAGAGCCAGGCTCGCCGCGGCCCGCTCGGATGCAGCACCCCGGCGCGCGCTCTGATACCCTGACCGCGATGGTCGGACGTCGCCGCTTCTTCCAAACCTTGAGCGCTGCCGCCGGCGCTGCGCTGGTCTCGCCCCTCCCTGCGCTGGCGAGTCCCCTGCCCGTCCCCCGGCTCCCCGAAGAGCTTTCGGGTCA
>JALVDI010000102.1 GCA_027009115.1 Polyangiaceae bacterium
AAGGCGCCGGCGTCCGACCTGCTCCCGTCCAAGGCGCCGGCGTCCGAGCTTGCCCCGTCGTCAAGCGGCGCTGAATCCCTGCGGGTGCTCGTGTGCATCGACGCGCCTTCGGCTGCGCATGCCGTGAGCACGAGGAAACAGAGCGGCAGCCCGCGACGTCCCAGCATTCAGGCAAAGTAGCAAAGCGCTTCGTCCAAGGGGAGAGCGTGTCCGAGTGTCCGGATCCGGCAGGTAGATTCAGCAGGTAGAAGGGAAGATGGCGCAGGGCGGTGGGCGGCCCCTGTCCGGGCGGCGAGGACGGGCCCCCAGTCCTGCGTCGGCGTCGACGAGCGCCGGCCCTTCGGCGTCTGCTCGTCCCTCTCGTGGTCCACCTGCGGGGACCGCCGCCACGCGGGCCTAGGACGCGGCGAGGGCCTCGCGGGTGATCTCCCGGGCGCGCGCGATGCCGCGCTTGGCCCGTTCGAGGCTCGTGGCGACCTCGGGCCAAGCTTCGTCCGTGAGGGCGCTCCAGGCGCGGGCGGCGGCCCGCTCCATCGTGGCGAAGTGCCCGATCATCTCGGCGAAGGTTTCCAGGCCCATCGACTCGATCAGCGCCTCGCGGCGCTCGACGACTTCGGGCACTTGCTCGGTGAGCAGCTCGTCGATGGCGTCCGCAAGCGGCTGCGCGCCCTGAGGCAGCTCGCTTGCGTCGAGCTCGTCGAGGCGCTTGGCGATGGCGTCGAGCAGGGGGAGGATCGCCGCCGCCCCGCCGCCTTCCTCGGTCGGCCCGTCGGCGGCCTCCCGGGCGAGCCGTGCCGCCGCGTGCTGCTCGCGCCGAGCCAGCACCCCGCCGGCGATCATCAGAACGAGGCCCGCGGCGAAGGGCAGGCCCGCCTCGGCGCCCCAGCGCGTCACGGCTCCGATGGGGTCGGGGCGCGGCTCGGCGGCCTCGCCGTTTGCGGGGGGCGGCTCGACGACCTTCGAGGCGTACCAGGACGCGACCGTGAGGCCGGCCAAGAAGAGCACGAATCCAAGCAACCGCACCTCAGCCTCCCGTCCCGAGCTTGATGAGCGTCAATGTCAGGCTCGTGAGCGCCTCGCCGACGATGAAGCCCGCGGCGATCGGCACCAAGTAGTCCGCGTAGAAGCGGTGCCCCTTCTTCTTCTCGAGGAGCATCGAGGCCACACAGCCGACGCCGTAGCCGAGGGTGATCTCGAAGGGGAGGTACATTGCGAGGCCGACGAGGACGCCCAGGCCGCTGATCGGGAAGACGGCGAGGCTCCCGCCGATGGCGGCGCCCGCGAGGTACTTGTCGAGGGGGGCGTTGCCGCTGACGACGCCCTCGATCATGCCCTGGAGCGCGCCGGCCTGGGGAGCCGGCAGGGGGGAGTCCGGTCCGAAGCCGCCCTGGCCACCGGGTCCGCCGGACCAGAGCACCAGCACGGTGCCCACGGCGATCGCCGGGCCGATCCAGGCGACGCCAAACTGCACGAGCTGCTGCTTCTTCGGCACCGCTCCGACGAGGTGGCCGGTCTTGAGATCGCTCATCATGTCGGCGCATTGGTTGGTGGCGACGCACACGGCGACGCCGATGGTGACGGCGAGCACGACGTTGTTGGCGGTGAGTGCGAGCATGATGGTCACGGCGATCAGCGCCAGCCCCGAGAGCGGCGAGATGTCCGTCGCGCCGGTGGCCTGAGCCACGATGAGGCCGGCCAGGGCGAGCCAGACGGTGCCCGCGACCGCAACGCTGAGGCTCGTCCCGAGGGCGCCATCGGAGCCGACGATGGCGACGGTGAGCAGCACCAAGAAGGAGCCGATCATCCCGTAGCGGAGGACCTTGGGGCTGAGCTCCTCGTCGTCGCCGCCGGCCTTGGCGAGCTTGGCGGCCGCCCGGAGGCTCTTGAGGGCGCCCTTGAGCGCCGGGTACGACATCACGACGCCCGCCAGCGCGCCCCCGATGAGCACGCCGATGCCGACAGGGCGCAGCATCTTCAGGTAGACCGCACCCCACAGCGCTTCGCCCGCCGGCGCGTCGGGGAGCCAGCCTTGGCCGACCACGAAGGGCGCGATGACCCACCAGGCCAGGATGCCGCCGAGGGCGAAGGGCAGCCCTCCCTTGCCGCTGAGGAGACCCGCACCGAAGTTCGCCATCGAGAGCGAGAGGGAGGTGCCGAGCGCCAGAATGCCCAAGCCCCCCCTCGCCTGTGCAGGGTCGTCCAGGAACCAGGCGCCGAGGGTCAGCGTCTCGGGGATGATCTCGAAGCTCGTCAGGAGCGTGATCGTGACGGCCACCACGAAGCCGAACCCAAGGCGCACGGCTTTCGAGGCCCCGGCGCCCGGCGACTTGAGGATCGTCGCGACGGCGATGCCCGAGGGAAAGCGCAGCCGCTCGATCTCGATCATCTGCTTGCGGAGCGGAATGATCACGACGATGCCCATGAAGGAGCCTGCGACCGCCGCCAGGATGATGGTCCAGACATTGAAGTCCGCGCCGAGCAGGAGCAGCGCCGGGAAGGTGAAGACGACGCCCGCCGATGCCGTGTTGATGCCCGAGGCGATGGTCTGGTTGATGTTGTTCTCGACGATGGAACCACAGCCCTCGATGCCGAGGGCGTTGCGTCCTACGCCGCGCAAGAGCGCGAACCCAAGGATCGCCGCCACCGTGGATCCGGGCAGCCCGAAGCCGAGCTTGAGCCCGATGTAGACGAAGGCCGCCGTCATCACCGCGCCCTGAAGCACCCCCAGGATCACGGCGGCCGGCGTGACTTCGCGATAGGTCGACGTCGCCATGGTGCGGCGATATCGCGTTTCGGCGGCCGTCGGCAAGGGGCGCGAGGGCGCGTCGGTCCAGCCGGCGCGTCCGGGGCGTCCGTGAGAACCCTGGCGAAGTGCCGCGACGGCCTCTGGTAGAAGTGCCCCCATGAACCAATGCCGGTGGGTGTGTGCTTTGTACGTGGTGGCGGCGTTCGGGTGCGGCGACGACGACGTCGATCCGGACGGTGGCACGACGGACGCGGCGGCTCCCGACAGCGCCGCTCTCGACAGTGGGGCCGACGTGGGCAGGGACGCCGGAGGCGCCGACGCGGCCCGAGACGCGGGCACTGGGGACGCCGGGTCGGATGCGGGCCGCGACGACGCCGGCGTCGTGGGTGGTTGCGCCTCCGGAGCGTTGCCTCCGCTGGCCCTCGCGCCCCTCGCGCCCCGCTTCGAGACGCCTGTGTTCGCGGCCTCCCCGCCCGGTGATCCGGAGGCGTTCTTCGTCGTGCAGAAGGCGGGCACGATCGTCGTCGTGCGCGACGGAGCCACCCTGCCCGAACCCTTCCTCGATCTGACCGGGGAAGACATCCTCACGGACGGCGAGCAAGGGCTCCTCGGCCTGGCGTTCCACCCGAACTACGCGTCGAACGGGCGCTTCTTCGTCTACTGGACGCCGGGGAGTCCGAGGCGCAACGTCGTCGACGAGTACCGCCGCAGCGACGCCGACCCTTACCGGGCGGAGCCGACGCGGGTGGCGCGTCTCGTGGAGGTGGACGACAGCCGCAGCAACCACAACGGCGGCATGATCGCCTTCGGCCCCGACGGTTACCTCTACGTGGGCATGGGGGACGGCGGCGGCGGCGGCGACCCCGACGGCAACGGGCAGAACCGCGCGACGCTCCTTGGGTCGATCCTCCGGCTGGACGTCGATGCTTCCGCGGACGGCTACGCGGCGCGGGGCAACCCTTTTGCCCCGCCCGAGGGCGCGCCGCAGGTCTACCACTTCGGCCTGCGCAACCCGTGGCGCTTCAGCTTCGACCGCGCGACCGGCGACCTCTACATCGGGGATGTGGGGCAGAACCGCTGGGAGGAGGTCGACGTCGTCCCCGCCGGTAGCCCCGGTGGCCTCAACCTCGGCTGGAACGCCTTCGAGGGCTTGGAGGCTTTCGGTGGGGGCGACCCCTTGGTTGGCGAACACTTCGAACCGGTCGTCGTGTATCCGCACGACTTCAGCGGCGCGCCGCCCCCCGGCCCCACGGGCTACGGCTGCTCCATCACCGGCGGCTACGTCTATCGGGGCAGCGCGATCGCGGACCTCGCCGGCTGGTACCTCTACACCGACTACTGCACGGGCCAGCTCGCGGCGCTGGCCTGGTGCGAGGGGGGCATCGACGCGCATGTGGCCGTCGATGGGCTGGTGGTCGGAGGGGCGGTGAGCTTCGCCGAAGACGGGCACGGCGAGCTTTACGTCCTGTCGCAGAGCGGACGCATCCGGAAGATCGTTTCGCCCTGATCGGCTCCCCCTGGGTGCTGCTAAGCTCGGCGCGCCATGCGTCGACTCACCCTCTGTCTGCTCCTCGCTGCGGCGGCCGTCCAGGCCCAGGACCACCCGGTCTTCGGGGACACGACGCCGCAGATCACCCGGCTGCCCAACGGTCTAACGGTCGTCAGCCTACGTTGGAACACCCCGGGCATCGTGGCCTACTACACCCTCGTGCGGGTCGGTTCCCGCGACGAGGTCGAGCCGGGGCACAGCGGCTTCGCGCACCTCTTCGAGCACATGATGTTCCGCGGCACCGAGGACATGCCCGGGGACGAGTACGAGCGGCGCATCCAGTCTTTCGGCGCCGACAACAACGCCTACACGACCCGTGACTTTACGCTCTACACCGTGACGGCGCCGGCCAGCGTGCTCGAGGAGCTGATGGAGGTGGAGGCCGAGCGCTTTCAACGGCTCAGCTACGACGAGGACGCCTTCCGCACCGAGACCGGCGCGGTGCAGGGGGAGTACGCCAAGAATGCTTCCAACCCGTTCCTGCCAATGTGGGAAGCGCTCAGCGAGATCAGCTTCCGCCGCCACACGTACGGGCACACGACCCTCGGCTACCTTCGCGACATTTGCCGCATGCCCACGCGCTACGAGTACTCGCGCCGCTTCTTCCGCCGCTTTTACACCCCGGACAACACCACCCTCATCGTCGTCGGCGACGTCGAGCACGAGACCCTCGTGGGTATGGTGCGCGCC
>JALVDI010000103.1 GCA_027009115.1 Polyangiaceae bacterium
GGCGTCGGCCGCCTCCAGGGCCCTCTGGGCCACCTCGCGCCGGGTCGCCTCGGAGCGCTCGGCGAGCTGCCGCTGCTCGGTCTCCAGGCCCGCCAGCGCGTCCATCGCCTCGGCCATGGCTCGTTCGCGCGGCCCGAAACGCGCTTCGGCGAAAGCCTCGCCGGCCCCCCCGAGAGCGGCCGCCATGCGTTCGATCTCGCGCTCGAACTCGATCAGGTGGCGTCCTGCGGCGTCGAGGTCGCCTCGCTCGACGGCCTCCGCCAGGGCGCTCAGGGCGCTCTCGGTTTGTTCGGTGGGCAGCGCATCGGCGTTGAGGAACTCGCGGGGGACCTCCTCCGAGAGGCCGGCCAGGCGGGCGGAGAGCTCGCGCATCCGGGCCTGGGCGCGGCGCAGCGCTGTCACGAGCGCCCGGCGCGCTTCGGGGCTTTCGGTGCGTCGAAGCTCTGCGAGGAGCGAGGTCATTTCTCGACGCAACCGCTCCAGCTCCCGGGCAATGGCGGCAGCGTCGTCGAGGCGCGCGCGCGAAAGGAGATCGGCCAGACGCAGCGCGTCGTCCTCGAGCCGGCGGACCAGGCGCCGGTCTAGCTCGACCCGTCGGGCCAAGGGCGCGAGGTGGGGCCCGTAGGCGCGCTGTTCGGCGGCGCTGGCCCGGCGCACCCGTCGGGCGAGCTCCCGAAGGAGCGAACCGTCGAGGTCTCCAGGCGCTTCCGCAAGGCGGTCGAGGCCGTCGGCGTAGGCACGGACGCTGGCGGTCGTCCGCCCGTGGCGCTCTCGCACGGCGCTCTCGTCCTCCGCTCGCAGAGGGTGCTCGAGGCGATCGGCGAGGGCGTCGAGGGCCGCGTCCAGAACCTCGTCGAGGCGAGCGATGCCCTCGGCTCGACGGGTGGCGTCGGAGGCGACGAGGAGGCGGCGGGTCTCGCTCTGCCCGACCTTTGGACCGGAGATCGGGTCCCCATCGGTGGCCTCCACGCGGACGCGCAGCTCGTCCCCGGGGCGCGCTCCGACGTCCAGAGCGCTCAGACGCACGCTTCCCACGAACGTTGGTTCCCCATCGATGCTCGCGATCCCTTGGCGCACGATTTCGCCGCCCGCGGTCTCGACCACGAGCTCGATCTGTGTGAGCCCGACGTCGTCCTCGGCCTCGACCCGGAAGCGCACGGGCTCGGCGAGCTCGACGGTCATGTCTTCGGCCGGCTCGTTCAGCGCGACGATCGGAGGCGCGTCTTCGAGCACCCGCAGCGAGCGGGCGGTCGCGTCCCGGAGCCGTTGCCCCTCCGCGTCCTTGACGAGGAGGACGAGCGGTCCTCCCTCGCGGACCACGAACCGCCCGGTGAAGCGGTCGCCCCGGCGCAGCAAGCGCACCCGGTCACCCCCGGGGAGCTTCAGGGTCGCGTCGAGGAGGTCGAGCACGGGGCGCATCGACCAGACCACGCTCGTCCCGAGGGGCAGCTCGAGGTGACTGCCTCGGAAGGTCGCGGGGGCGCGGTCCATGTAGGCCGGGTATCGGGCCGAGGCCTGCACGTCCGTCGCGACGCGGGCGAGTTGAACGCCTCCTTCGTCGCGGGCGCCGGGGTGGAGCAGGGCGAACGCGCCGGCCGCCGCCTGCTCTGAGAACAGCAGCACCGAGGCGACGAGCAGGGCTGTCGCGAGCCCGAGCAGAGGCAGCGGGGCCCGGAGATCGCGGAGGGGCACGACCTCTTGGACCGGGACTCTCGCCAGCGTTCGCTCGACGCCGGCGACGTGCGCGGCCACCAGCTCTGGGGCGCCCGTGGGCGTTGCGGAGAGCTGGACCGCCGAGCGCACCATCGAGGCCAGCCGAGGATCGCGGCGCGCCAAAAGGCGCGCGACCCGGTCGCCCCGCAGCCCCCTCAACGACCGCAGCCCCCAAAGGAGGCAGGCCACGAAGACGCCCGCGGCGGCGAGCCACACGGCGACTGCCGCCGGCAGCGACGCGACCGGCCCCACCGTCAGGCTCCCGGCGAGGAAGACCGCGCCGCCGGCGCCGAGGGCCAGCCAGAGGGCCTTCAGCCCCTCGATGAGGCCCGCGCGTCGGCGCAGCGTCCTCAGCGTTTGCTGTACGCGCTTGGCCGGGGCCGTCGGGGTCACGGGCGCAATGTAGCCTCTCCCTTCGGCTTCGCCTCCCCACGATTGAAAACTCGGTGCCGGCAGGACTATAAAGCGGTCCCCCATGACCCAACCCACCCGAATCGGCGCGGACCTGGCTCTGAGTGTTTTCCTCGCGCCGCTGGCGGCGGGGCGGCGGGTGCTCTGGGTCGGCGACGGATCGCCGGCGACGGAGCGCTTGGCCGAGAGCGCTGCCGAGCTCCGCGCCCTCGACCCCAGCGAGCTGCGGGACCGCTTGCGTGTCCTCGCGGCCGATGATGCCGAGCCTTTCGACGTCGCGGTCGTGCCGGACGTCATGGTCCTGCCCGATCCCGCCGCGGCGCTCCCGGAGCTCGCGGCCGCTCTCGGCGACGCGGGCGTGCTCGTCGCTGGGGCTTGCGCCGACCGCCACGAGGCGCAGACCCTCGACGCGCTCTTGGGTGCGGCGTTTCGGGAGGTGCGCCTCGTGGCGCAGGCACCCTTTGGAGGCTTCGCGCTCGCGGATCTGACCGCCGACGAGGTCGCCGAGGTCGTGGTCGATGGGTCTCTGCTCGGCGCGCAGACCGAGGCCGTCGAGCGCGTCTACGGGCTTGCGTCCGAGGCGTTGCCGTCCATCGACGCCTACACCCTAGTGCAGCTCGCGGGCGCGTCGGCGTCGACCACGGCGGTCGATCGCCCGGCACCCGCGGACGAGGACCAAGCCCTCCAAGAGGCGCTCGAGGCGCGTTCCCGCGAGGCGGCGGCGCTTCGGGACGCCCTGCAGCGAGCCGAAGGTCGCCTCAGCCAGGTCCAGTCGCGTCTGCTGGCGACGGAAGGGGAGCTCGCCAAGGCGCGCGCCACGGCCCAGGCCGCCGGCAGCCCCGAGGCCGAAGACGACGTCGCCCAGCTCGAAGAGATCCTACGCGATCGTGGAGCACGGCTCCGAGAGCTCGAGGCCGAGTGTGCGCGCCGCGCGCTGCTCGTCCGTGATCTGACCGAGGAGCTGGTCGAGCACTGCGCCGGGCGTCGCGGCGCTGCACGGGCTCACCCCCTCGACGTGGCGGCCACGGAGACGGAGACGGAGCTCGAACGCGACGAACTGCGCGTTCGTGTCCTGGAGCAGCACGAGGCGATCGAGGCCCTCGCGCGGGAGAACGCCGAGCTGGCTGGGCGTGCCCGCGGGCTGGCCGCGCGCCTGGCCGAAGCCCTCGAGCTGCGCGGCGTGGCGGAGGCCCGTGCGCGCGTCGCGGACCTCGAGCTCGCCCAAGAGCGCGAAGAGCAGGCCCGGCTTCAAACGGAGCTCGCCGAGACCCGCGAGCACCTCGAGCTCGCCATGCTCCAGGCGCGGGGGAGCGGAGCGGCCGACGAGGGATCCCTCGCCGAACGCATCGCGACCCTCGAGGCTTCCGAGCGGCGCCTCTCTGCACGCGTCGGCGAGCTCTCGGGGCAGCTCCTCGCGGCGCAGGATCTGGCAGCGCAGGCCACCGAGGAGCGGGACCGCGCGCGGGCCGAGACGCTGGGCCTGACCGCCCAGGTGGCCAACCTCGAGACGCGCATGGAGGGGCTGCGGCTCGGCTACGAGATGCGCATCGCGATGCTCGGCAGCGAGCCGCCCCAGCCGCGCTCTCCGACGGGGACCGATGAGGCGATCGAGCGCCAGCTGCGCCGGGTCTCCGCGGAGCTCGAAGCGCTCCGGGGCGAGACGGACGGCTTGCGGCTTCGGCTCGCCGACCGCGAGGCGGCGCTGGAAGAGGCGCAGCGTCGCGCGGCGGGAACCGAGCTCCTGGATGAGACCGATCGGCTCCGGGAAGAGGTCGCCGCCCTGCGCGCGGACAACGGTGAGCTGACGCTCCGCCTCGCGGACCTGGAGGAGCAGCGCGCTCGGGAAGCGGCCCGTGCCCGGGATCTGGCCCAAGCACTCGCGTCCCGGGACGCCCTCGTGATGCGTCTCCAGGTCGACCTCGGCGAGGAGGAGCGCGCGCATCGCCTCGTCGAGGCGCAGGCGCGGCGTGTCGAGGCCGAGAACGCCCGGCTGCGGGAGGCGGTGGTTCAGGCGTCCGAAGCGCTCGACGCCCGAGAGGCGGCCGAGCGCGAGGCCGAGCGCCTCCGGGCGCGAGTCGCGGAGCTCGAGGATCGGTGCGCGCGCGCCGTTGAAGCCCAGGCCCGGGTGGCGGCTCTCGAAGTGCAGCTCGAGGAGCAGCAGGAGCGCCTGCGGGAGGCGACCGCCGCGGGTCAGCGTGAGCGGGACGGCCTCGTCGCGCGCTTCGACGAGGAGCGGGCGGCGCTTCAAGCGCAGCTCGACGAGGCGCGCATGCGCGTCGAAACCCTGGAGGCCGCCCACGCCCAGACGCTGGAGACGCTGCGCGAGGCCCGCAAGCTCCTCGACGGCTGGCGCGCGGCCGCCGAGGCAGAGGAAGCCGGCGAGGCCGGCCGTAGCGAGATCACCGCCGTCGGAATCGACGCCCCGCCGGAGAGCGGCGTCGAGGCCCTCGAGCGTGCGCTCGCCGACAAGGACACCTTGCTGCGTTCCCTGACCGCGCAGCTCGAGGAGCGCGACGACCGGATTCGCGCACTCGAGCGCCGGGCTGCGGAGTCGGGTTCCATCGACGATCGTGACGCCGAGGAGATGCGCCAGATGCTCCTGGAGCTCGAGGAGCGGGCGGCTCGCCTGCAGGAGGAGCTCGGCCACGAGCGGGCCGCGCGGGCGGCCCTCGAACAGGAGCGGGCGGCCCGACGCCCGGCGCCCGACGCTGAGCTCGAACGGCTCCGGCGGGAGCTCCGCGACCGCGAGAGCGCCCTCGAGGAGGCGCTCTCGAAGGCCAACGGCTACGAGCGCGACGTCTCGAGCTTGCGTGGCGTCGTGGCCGAAGCGCGGCGGACCCTCGAAGGGCTCCTCG
>JALVDI010000104.1 GCA_027009115.1 Polyangiaceae bacterium
TACGTCCCTCCCGCCACCACCGGCCGTGCCTCGCCCACATCCCGGAAAACGCACACGCCGTGCCGGAAGCCCGTCCTTACGATTCCGGGGGGTTACCCCGGCGCCAGGCGGCGGCCGCCGGCGGACCGCCGGCGGCCGCCACCGGGGCCTGCCGCAGGGGGTGCCCCGGCAGGGGCCACAACTGGGCAGATTTTCGGGCAGGGGGTGCCGCCGTCACCTTGCGTGCCCACAACTGGGCAGATTTTCGGGCAGGGGGTGCCGCCGTCGGGGGCCGCAGGGCCACAACTGGGCGGACTTTCGGGCAGGGGGTGCGGGTCCTCCGCCCCCGGCAGGGCCCACAACTGGGCAGACTTTCTGGCAGGGGGTGCGGGTCCTCCGCCCCGCGCCAGACTTTCTGGCAGGGGGTGCGGGTCCTCCGCCCCGCGCGCGGTCCTGCCCTGAGCGTCATAAAGTGCTCGTCAAGGTGGTCGCGGTCGACGACCTCAGCGCCCGCGACGAACCTGTGCTTTTTCAGTCCGGCGCCAACAATGCCCGCCTCGGGGATCTCCCCCAGGCGCCGAACAGGTGCCCTGCGCTCCAGCAGCGTCAGCATCGCCGCCGTCACCTGCTTGACACCGTCACCTGCCTGAAGCTCTCCCGGCATAGCCGAAGGCTCAGCGCGTCGACCCTGACCAGCAACGCCCGGCCACATGCCTCCAGGACGCGCAGCAGACGGAAGGGAAAACCCCTGCGGAGCAGGGGTTCTTGGCGGAGCGGACGGGACTCGAACCCGCGGCCTCCGGCGTGACAGGCCGGCGTTATAACCAACTTAACTACCGCTCCAAAGAACGCCCCGGGTGGGCCGCGACCCGTCGGGGAGAGGCTTCTTAGCAAGCGGCCCTCGACCTGTCAAAACCGAAATGCATCTCGGTCCTCCCATGCGGTGGGTGCCGCTGCCGCGGCCCCTTGTCTGCCCCGGCGCCGTGACCGATCGCGAGGATACTCCTGCGCGAGCCAACGAAAACTCCGCGTTCTTCGAAGCACGACACAGCGCGCCAGGAACTGCTCCCGGACCTGAGGCGCACGAGTCGGCGAGGATACTCCTGCGCAAGCCGAAGACAGATCCGCGTTCTTCGAAGCACCACGCGGCGCACGGGAACCCGCTGGACATCAAGCACACGGACGCACCTCGACGGAACAGCGGAGCGAGGCCAACGCACCCCGCCGATACGGACCGGGGCGAGCATCGATGAGCGCTCAGCGACGGCGCGCGGCGGCGATGGCGACGAGCCCAGCGCGCGCCTTGTTCACCGTCTCCTCGTACTCCTTGGCCGGATCGCTCGCCTCGACGATGCCGGCGCCGGCCTGAAGCGTCAGTCGCCCATCGCGAGCGACGACGGTGCGGATGGCAATGGCGAGGTCGGCGTTGCCGTCGAAACCGAGGTAGCCCACCGCGCCGCCGTAGAGTCCCCGGCGCACCGGCTCGAGGGACTCGATGATCTGCATGGCACGCACCTTCGGCGCACCGCTGAGGGTACCTGCCGGGAAGGTCGCCCGCAGCACGTCGAAAGCGTCGCACCCCTCGGCCAGCTCCCCTTCGACGTTCGAGGTCAGATGCATGACATGGCTATACCGCTCGAGCTGCATGCGCTCGGTCAGCCGCACGGTCCCTGGCTTGCTGATGCGGCCCAGGTCGTTGCGGCCGAGGTCCACGAGCATGACATGCTCGGCACGCTCCTTCGGGTCGGACCGGAGCTCCTCAGCGATGGCCTCGTCCTCCTCCGGCGTCCCGCCCCTGGGACGAGTCCCGGCGATCGGCCGCACCGTCGCTCGCCCGTCCTCCACGCGCACGAGCGTCTCGGGGCTCGCGCCGGCGACGTCCACGCCCGGTAGGCGCAGGAAGTACATGTAGGGCGAGGGGTTGACGACCCGCAGCGCGCGGTAGACATCGAAGGGGTCGACGTCGCGCGCCTCGACCTCGAAGCGCTGCGCCAGAACCACCTGGAAGATGTCGCCGGCGTGGATGTGCTGTTGGCAGACACGCACCGCCGCTTCGAAGGCCTCGCGGCTGAACGACGACGCTGGCAACGAAGCCTCCGCGGGTCCGGGCATGGCGAGCGGCGGCAAGGCGGAGGGCTCCCGCAACTTGGCCACGCTGCGATCGATCCTGGCGACGGCGGCCTCGTAGCGCGCGCGCAGATCGCCGTCGGTGAGGGTCGGTACGACGACGCGGAGCGTCTGGTAGAGGTTGTCGAAGACGAGGAGCGTGTGCCCGATGCCGAAGGCCAGCTCGTCCTCCTCGTCGCTCGTCGGAGGGCCGACCTTCGGCTCGAAGCGCCGGACGGCGTCGTAGGCCAAGAAGCCGACGGCCCCACCCCAAAAACGAGGCAGCCCGCGGAGCTCCTGGTGCGGCGGAGGGCGCAGGGCCGCCACGGTCTCCCGCAGCCGCTCGTAGGGGTCGACACCCCGCTCGACGCTTCGCCCCCCATCCCGATGGATCTCGAAGCGGCCGCCGCCCCCGCGTACGATGCAAAAAGGGTCAAAGCCCACGAAGCTGTAGCGGGCCCACTTCTCACCGCCGACGACGGACTCAAGCAGAAAGCCGCCAGCGCCAGGGTCCGCCGCGACGGCGGCGAAGGCACGCACAGGGGTACAGTCGTCGGCGACGACGGTCCGGCCGATCGGAACGACGGCGGCCCGCCCCGCGGCCCGCGCGAAGGAGGCAAAATCGGTGAGGTCGGACATGGCGTGGGTTGGCGAGGGTGCCGAGGCGCCTTCGGAGGCGATGACTGTAGCAGCCGGTGGTGGTAGAGGGTGGGCCATGTCCTACGACGCGCCACTGCAGGAAGTCGACGCCGAGATCGCTGGCCTCATCCGCCAAGAGGAGCTGCGGCAGCACGAGAAGATGCGGCTCATCCCGAGCGAGAACTACGCCTACCCGGCCGTCATGGAGGCCTGCGGGAGCGTGCTCAACAACAAGTACTCCGAGGGCTATGCCGGCCGCCGCTATTACGAGGGGCAGCAGTCCATCGACGCCATCGAGGTCCTCGCCATCGAGCGGCTCAAGAGCCTCTTCGGCTGCGAGCACGCCAACGTCCAGCCCTACTCGGGCAGCCCCGCGAACCTTGCCGTCTACCTCGCGTTCTGCAAGCCCGGCGACACCGTCCTGGGGCTCTCCCTCGACAGCGGCGGGCACCTCACGCACGGGCACAAGGTCGCGATCAGCGGCAAGTACTTCCACGCGGTGCAGTACGGCGTACGCAAGGACGACCACCGCATCGACTTCGATCAGGTGGCGGCCCTCGCCCGCGAGCACCGGCCGACGCTCCTCTTTTGTGGCGGCACCGCCTACCCGCGCGTGGTGGACTTCGCTCGCTTCGCCGAGATCGCCCGGGAGGTCGGCGCGGTGCTCGTCGCAGACATCGCCCACATCTCCGGCCTCGTCGCCGGCGGCGTGCACCCGAGCCCCGTCGGGCTCGCCGAGGTCGTCACGAGCACGACCCACAAGACCTTCCGTGGCCCCCGTGGCGGCATGATCCTCTGCGACGACAAGCACCGCAAAGCGATCGATCGCGCCGTGTTCCCAGGGCTGCAAGGAGGGCCCCACAACGGCACGACAGCAGGGATCGCAGTAGCCGCGAAGCTCGCGGCGACGGAGGAGTTCCGCGCTTACGCGGAGAGCATCGTCCGCAACGCCAAGGCGCTCGCCGAGGGCCTGCTCGCGCGCGGCATCGCCCTCGTCAGCGGCGGCACGGACAACCACCTCCTGCTCTGCGATCTGACCCCGAAAGGGGTGCCCGGGAAGGTCGCGGCCAAGGCGCTCGATGCGGCAGGCATCGTCTGCAACTACAACGCGATCCCCTACGACCCGCGGCCACCCATGAACCCAAGCGGCATCCGCATCGGCACGCCGGCGCTGACGGCGCGTGGGATGGGCGAGGCAGAGATGACCCAACTCGCTTCGTGGATGGCCGACGTGATCGACGCGCCGGAGGACGCCGCGCTCCGGGAGCGGATCGCCGGCGAGGTGCGGGCGCTCTGCAACCAGTTCCCGGCGCCCGGGATCCAGCCCTGACAGTCCGCTCCGCTACCCACCGGGTCGCGGTCGAGCGCATGGTCTTGCGGGATGCGCCAGACGAAGAGATCGCGAGATGCGCTCGGCAGCGCTCACTCAGCGATCGGCGGCACACCGGGCATGCCCTCACGCACGGTCCAGCCCGGCGTCCCGGTGCGGCCGGCGCGGCGAACGTGCTGGGTGCCCTCGATCCCTGGCCCCTGTGTCGCCACGAGGTACTCGTCGGCGCGGTACTCCCCGTGGGTGTCCCCCTCCGGCGGCTCGTAACCCTCCGGCGCCACACCACCGGTGCCGACGCGCCAGATCTGCCGTGTCGGCGGGTAGCGGCTCTCGTCGCGAGTGCGGATCGCCTGGTTGCTGCGCACGTCCCGCAAGATCCGCCAGGTCGTCAGCTCAAAACCCGGAACGCCACGCTGTGCAAGGACGCGGACCCCTTCCGGCAGATCCGGCGCTTCGACCTCCCGCTCGTCGAAGGGCAGCACCTCGTCGATGCGCCGCACGAAACTGACGAGGTGGCGACGCTCGGCGCCACGGATCTCGGCGTGGGTGAATCCACCCCGGTTGAAGATGCGAACGAGGATGGGGAAGGGCTTGTCGTTGCGGAAGCGGAAGTTGACGTTGGGCCACGCCACGGTCGCATCGAGCCCGAGCTTGATGTAACTGCTTGGTCTTGAGTGGGGTGTACGCTCGACGATCTCGAGCCCCGCGAAGTAAGCCGCGGCGTGGAGGGTGCCGGCGATCTGGCACGCGCCGCCTCCGACCCCGTCGGCGAGCTCGCCACCAGCGATCACCGTCGCGGGTCGGAAGCCGTTGATCTGGCTACGCTCACCCACCACCGCGTTGAAATCGAAGACCTCGTCGGGGAGGAGCACCCGGCCGT
>JALVDI010000105.1 GCA_027009115.1 Polyangiaceae bacterium
CTCGTGGATGCCGGAGGTCGTCGAGCAGCATGGGCCACGGAGGGTAGCAAACCCGCGACGAGGGGCGCCCTGCTCAGCGCGTGCAGAAGTAACCGATGCGGTCGTCGATGTACCGGCAGGTACCGCCTCGGCTCGCGCAGTCGCGCATCTGAATCTCGCCGTCGGCGCACCAGACCGCCACGTTCCCATCGCAACGCCCGAGGTAGTCGAGTCCGCCGCAAGGGTCGTCCTGGCAGTCCACGAGGCCGCCGACGTCGCCGCAAACCTGACCACAGGCCGCGCAGTCTCGGGAGCGCACCACCCCCGCTTCGCACCAGCGTGCCGTCGTACCCGAGCAGGTCCCGGCAGAGCTGAGACCTTCGCAGGGGTCGGGAGCCGTGATGCAGCGGTAACCGTCCACGCTCGTGTCCCAGCCGCACGCCCCAGCGCAGGTCTCGGCGCGCAGCTGACCTCCGTCGCACCACAGGGCGCGCCCGGACAGACATCGACCGACCCGGTCCACGCTCCCGCAGCCGGCCCCTTCGACGACCGTCGGCCCGACGTAGCCCTCGATCCAGGCCACGGCGAGGTCCGTCCGGCTGTAACGGTCGCGCCCGACGCAGCTCGGGTCACCGTAGCTCAGGTCGCCGGCCACCCGCACCGAGCCGTCGCTCGCCAGGAGCATCACCGGTCCGCCGGAGTCCCCGAAGCAGACGCCGCGGCTCCCCTCGCCGTTGATCACGAGGAACTCCCCTTCGAGTCCGTCGAAGGGCTCCGCGGTGAACTCGCGCTCGCCGCTGGACCCGTCCTCCTGGGAGCCGTAGCCGGCGGCCTCGAAGACCTCGCCGAGCCGTGAGTTGTCGAGAGGCTCATCGTTGATCGGGATGGGCTCGGCGGTCGGGAGCCGGTCGGTGAGCGGCGCGTCCATGCGCGCGAGGGTCATGTCTTGGGAAGGGTGGCTGTGGACCTCCACGGCGCGGAAGGCGACGTTGGGGCGGGCCGGTTCGATCCCGACTCGAAACACGTCGCCTTCGCGGACGCTGCAGTGGTTTGCTGTGAGCACCCACTCGGGCGTGATGAACGCGCCGCTGCAGCCGCCCCAGGTCCCGATCGCCTGGACCTGGCCGACGGTGAGCGGGAGGGCCGTGGGCTCCGGGGTCCCGTAGTAGACCAGCGGGCGACGCCGCGGCTCGCCGCAAGTGCCTCCGCCTGCGTCCGAGGTGCGACCACCGCCGCCGTCGGTCGCCAGCGCACCGGAATCCACGCTCGCGTCGGGTGCCCCGCTGTCGTCCCCCCCACACGCCGCCAGGACACACGCGCACACCACCACACGAACTCGCATGGGCGCAATCTGCCACTCCCTCGACGGAACCGCTATACCCTTCGAATTCTTGCGCCGCGTGAGGCATTCGTTAGGTTCGCGCCATGGTCCGTTGGTCGCTGGTCGCTGCGGTCGTGACCTTCGCGGGGGCGTCGGCGCAAGCCCCGGACGACGGCACGCCCCACTTCTGGCCTCCCGGCGCGAGCCCTCCGCCCGGGGCCGACGTGGCGCCGCCTCAGGAGCTCGCCGGCTTCACCTTTGGCGCTTCGCCGCAGCAGGCCCGGCGCGCCTGCGAAGGGGCCGGTCATCGTTGGTCACCCGGGCACGTCGCCGTCTGCAGCGGCGTGGCCCGCGATCCAGGGTTCGACGCGAAGATGCGGCTTCGCTTCTGCGACGGCGCTCTCTGCGAGGCGACGGCGGTCCTGCGGGGAGAAGAACCGCTGGCATCCTATGTTCGGCTCGTGCGCGCGCTCCGTGGCGCATTCGGAGAGGAGGTGCGCGCGCGACTTCGAGCCGCGCCGGGTTGTCACGAGGCGCTGGCGCGCGCTGGGGTCGGCCGCTGCGACGAGGCGAGGGCCCGTCACTACTGGAGCGCCGGAGGCTTCGAGCTGATGCTCCGCTGGGACCACCCGCGGGGCCATGGGTTGAAGGTGGCCTTCCGTGCTCCTGCGCGGCTACAAGAGCTGAGCGTGACCAGCGACTGAGCGAACCGTTCCAAAAAATCCCCACCTCCGGGCGCGCTCGGGCGACAATCAGGAGCCATGGCCGACCTCTGGGTTCAGAGCTTCGAGGGCGATCCGGACGATGCTGCCCGTGAGCTGCAGGCGGCCTTCGGTCTCGACGAGGCGACGGCGCGGGGCATCGTCGACAACACCCCCTGCGTCGTGAAGCGAAACGTCGGCCCCGTCGAAGCCATGCCGTGGGTCCGAGTGCTGCGCGAGATGGGGGCGCGCGTCGAGCTGCGGGACGAGGCGGTGCGGCAGGATCCGCGGGCGAGCTTGCGCATGCCCCGCGCCCGCTTCGGCCGGAAGTCGTTGCGCCCTTCGGACAAGGGCACCAAGCGCCCGGATGTGCCGTCGACCGCCTCGATCCCGAACCCTGCGGGCGAGGACCCGTCGCCCGAACCGAGCCCGCCCGGTTCCGAGGTGCTCGACGAGGTTTTGGGCGACGTGCTCGCCGAGGTCGCCAAGCCCAAGGCCGTGCCCGCCCGTCCCGTCGCTGTGGATGGGGGCACCGGGCGGGAGGCGGTTCCCTCGCCCTTCCCGGCATCAGCGCTCGTCACCCCCGTGCAGAGCTCAGCAACCACGCCAGGGCCGGCGGTCTTCGGTCCGCCCGAAGGGACGACCCCGCGCCGTGTTTCGGGGGCCGCGTCGAAAGGGGCCGAGGAGCCCTCCGTGCGCCCGCAGGCACCCGCGCTCGAACCCCCTCCGAACGCAGCCCAGGACGGGTATGGGTTCGGGGAGGACTCCTCGGACGACGAGGGCGACCTCGGGCTGGACCTCTCCGGCGACCTCGACCTGGCGCCTGAGGAGCCGACCCCGCCGCCGGTTCCGTCTGTCCCCGAGCCCCCTCCGAACGCAGCCCAGGACGGGTATGGGTTCGGGGAGGACCCCCTCGAGCCGCCCATCCCGGAGGGGATGCTCGAACTCGACGTCGTCGAGCCGTCTGCCGCCGAGCCTGCGCCCATGCCCATGCCCGAGGACGCACCGCGTTCGCCCGACGCGGCGGCGGCTGATCCGTTCGAAGACGAACCTCCGAACGAGGACGTCCGCCGTTCGGGTCGTCGTCGGCAGCTCCGGTGGGCCGCCATGCTGCTCGCCGGGGGAGCGGTCTTGCTGGGCGTGTCTGCCGTCGCAGGCCTGTCCTGTTTTGCCGGCAGCGTCCCTCTGCCTCTGCTGATCCTCGACGCGGCAGGCTTCACGGGGCTGGCGCTCGGCGGGGTCCTCGGCCTCGGCGCGCTTGGTGGCCGCGAGGTCGAGCTCAGTCCCGGCCATGCCTTGGGAGCGCTCGTGCTCATGTTCGGTCTCGCGGCGGGCCTCGACTTCCTCAACGCGCCGACGCCCGAGGAACTGCGGGCGATCGAGGCGATGGAGCGCGACGAGGAGACGGAAGAGGCGATCGCTGAGAGCCGGTACCCGGAGGCTCGCTCCTGGGCGCAGGCGCGAGGCGCCTCACCGGCCGTCGCGCGGCTCATCGACGAGCTCTACACCTCGGGTGCGCGACAGGTCTACGCCTCCGGTTCCCGCGAGCTCATCGTTGCGATGCCCGAGTTGCAGGCGGCTCGGGAGAGCATCGAGCGCACCTATCGCCGCTTCCTCGGTTACCGCCGCAACCGGGTGGACGCGAGCCTGCATCCCGCGACCCGCTACTGGTGGATCGTCGTCGAGTTCGGCGACTAGCGACCTATGCGAACTCTCGCGCTCGGTCGGCCGCGCACGGCCTTCTACCGCTCCATCGCGCACGAGCTGATTCGCTTTGGCGACCTCGTCTTCGTCGACGAGCGGTCGACGCCGCCGGCCGCACTGCTCCGGAAGATCTCGGACGAGGGTTTCGACCGCGTCCTGATGCCCAACCCGTACGGCAACGAAGCGCGCCTGGCCTGCTACCGAGCGCTCCGCCGCGCCGGCGTCACGGTGGTCGTCAGCGATCGCGGCGCCCTCCCCGACTCCTGGTTCTTCGACCAGGGGTTCAACGCCGACAGTCCGAGTTATGCGCCCGCGGCGTGGGATCGTCCCCTCCCTGACGGGGAAGCTCTGGAGCGTACCCGCGCCTACCTACGCGCGCTCCAGTCCTCCGAGGGCGCCCTGGAGGCCCAGGGGCCCAGGCGCGACCTCGCGGAGCTTCGGGCCCGCCTTGGCGCCGCCGATCGCCCGATCCTCTTCGTCCCGCTACAGCGGCCCGGCGACACCGTCGTGCGTTTCTTCTCGGGCAGCGTGAGCTCCCTGGACGAGATGCTCGGCCACCTGAGCGCGCTCGCCGGCGAGCTGGCCGCCGCAGGTATTCCCTGGCGCGTCGTGCTCAAGAAGCATCCCCTCGAAACCGACCGGCTCCCGGTCGCATCGACGCATCTTCGCTACGCACCAGACACGACTCACGTGCACGATCTCCTCGCGCTCAGCGATGCCGTGATCTGTTTGAACTCCGGCGTCGGCTTGCTGGCTCTCTGCTTCGGAAAACCAACGGGGTGCTTCGGAGACGCCTTCTATGCCCATGAAGGGCTGGCCGAGGCGCTGCGTTCCGTCGACGACGCCCGCCGCTTCTTGCGGGAACGAGCGACCCCCGACCCTCGGAAAGTCGAGCGCTTCGTCCATCATCTGCACACGCGAGTCTACTCCTTCGGGCAAATGCAGACGGAGCTGGTGCGCGAACGCGACGGCGCCCTTCGCCGCATCACCCGCCACATCGAGTTCGAGGAGCTCCGGATCCTGGGCGAGGAGATGCCCTGCAGAGGCGACCGCGTGGTGGTGGTCTCGCCGGTCGTCCCCACAGGGATCGTCCGAGGCTCTCAAGCGCGAGTGAACGCGGTCCTCGCGGCACTCGTCGCCAACGGGATGCGCGTCAACCTCGCCGTCCTCAACGCCTCGCAGCCCGACCGCACAACCGAGGACCTGAACGCGGAGATCCGGCGCGAGTTCCCGTCGCTCGAGCATATCGTGGTCTGCAATCACCCTCGCCTCGACCGAACCGTCGCCGGCAGGCTCCGGTGGCTTGGTGCGCGCACGGTCGACCAGCTCACCCTCGGTCCGCATCGTGTCGCGAGCCTGAACACCTGCCCGCCGGTGTTCCGTCGTCGCGTCGCGGAGCTTTGCGAACGAGCCAAGCCGCATTTTCTCTTCGTGAACTACGCGAAGCTCGCGCCGGTCGTGCCGGCACATTTCACGGGCATCAAGGTCGTCGACACCCACGACTACCAGACTCGGTTTCTCATCGAAGATCAGGAACGCAACGGTCTGCGGCGTCCCATCAACCGCCGCATCTTCCGCCTCAGTGAGCATCACGCGCTGCGGCGCTTCGATCGGATCGTCGCGATCAACCCCGACGAGAAGCGCACTTTCGAACGCATCGTCTCCGCTCCCGTGTACTTCGTTCCGGCGTTTTGCCGGGAACCGCCGCCGCCGTTGACATCACCGGCGTTCCCAGCGCTCGACGCGCTCTTTGTTGCGTCGGTGTCGAACTTCAACGTCAAGGGACTTCGCTGGTTTGTCGCCGAGGTGCTGCCCCGCATCCGTCGCGAGCGTCCGGACTTCGTCCTGACCGTCGCCGGCAACATCGCACGCGCGCGAGAGCTACGGCGCCGGGGCCTGCCCGGCGTGAACTTCCTCGGCGTCGTGCCGGATTTGAGTGTGCTCTACGCGCAGAGCGCGTGCGTCGTCGCGCCGCTCTTGGGAGGCGCTGGGATGAAGATCAAAGTCGTCGAGGCCCTCTCCTACGGCAAGGCCATCGTCGCCACGCCGAAGGCGCTCGAAGGCATCCGAGCGTCGAGCGGGGAGCACCTGCTGCGCGCCGCGACCGGCGCCGAGTTCGCCGAGGCGGTACTGACGATCTTGGGCTCGGACTCGACGCGGCGACGGCTCGAGGCCGGGGCGCGTGGGCTCTACCGGCGCGATCACGGCTTCGAAGCGGGGCGCGCCGCTCTTGCGGAGGTCTTCGCGCGCTGAGCCCACGACCTCAGCGCGAGGGAGCATCGCCGAGTCCTGGGCACCACCGCACGCCCGTGCCCGTCTGGGAGGCGACGCGCTTGTAGAAGTTGCCGTTGCATTGGTTGGCATGCAACAGCCACGCGCGGAATGCGCGGTAGAGCTCGGGGTCCGGCGCGGGCTGCTCGTGGAGGAACGCTTCGAGACTGCCCGAGTAGGTCAACCCGGGCATGTCGTAGACCGCCGTCCCCAGCGTCTTGACCGGCGTGCCGTGATGCACCGACTGGAGACCGACGGTGCTGTTGATCGTGATCGTGCCCTTGGCGTGTTTGAGCAGTGTCGGCAGATGCAGGTCGTGGCAGTAGTGCAGCCGTCCGCGGAGCCCGCTCGTGTGCCGCAGCCGCTCGAAGAGGGCGCCGTACTCGCAGTAGGGGCGGTCCATGGGGTGATGCTTGAACACGAGGTGGTCCTCCGGCGCGCCGTGGCGGGCGAAGGTCTCGACGACGTGCTCGATCATCTCCGGGACGCTCCCGAAGGGCGAATGGCGAAGCTGGAAATCGCAGTGGACCTGGAGCGGCACGAAGAAGTAGCGCTTCGCGAGGGGGCCCGTGAAGCGATCGATCATGCCTCGCTCGGCTCGCTGGAACCGAACCTTGCGTAGATAGCCGCGCACATGCCAGGCCGTGTGTTTCCAGCAGTTGAGCTCGCGGTGATGCCGGTAGTGGGGGAAGCCCTGATTGAGCAGGGTGAAGGCCATGGCGTTGAGGGTGGAGTACCAGGCCGCCCGTCCGTAGGATTGGCCCACCGGCGTAGCGGCCGGCAGCGCGCCGAGGGCCGCGTGGCGGAAGACGTCGGGGTCCCGCGGCATCCGGGAGTAACCGTTGACGCCATGCTCCTCCAGGGTGATCCAGTCGGGGCGGAGATAGCCCTCCTCGAAGACCCAGGCTTTTCCGCCGCGACCCTCGATGAGCTCGATCGCGCGGGCATGCAGTGGGCGGCAGTCGCCAAAGAGGAAGACCCCGTCGATGCCCCGCTCGTCCGCGAGGGCTCGGAGCCAACGTGGCCATTGCTCGAAGGGCTCGCGGAAGGCGCGCACCTCGACGCCGGGCGTGGTCGGCGGGAAGAAGAGCACATCGCCCGCGTGAAAGTTCACCTTGGTGACCTCCACGCCCGCGGCGAGCAGCTCGCCGGCGAAGCGACGCATGAAGGGACCGGCGGGCCCCTGCAGAAGAAGCGCCCGGCGGACGCCCAGCGGCGGCAAAGGGTGGGTCTCAGCAGCCACGGGCCAGCCCTCGCGCCAGGTTGGAGAGCTTCGTCAGCTTCCGACGCAGCCCGCTCCTGCCGACGCCTCCGCCGTCGCGTGCGGCGAGGAGCAGCTCGACGACGGCCTCTGGGGTCGTGTAGCGCCCCGTCTTCGGATGCACGTACCGGGGATAGCGGATCAGCGTGGCCGCCACCAGCTCGTCGAGGTCTCGTCGCCGGGTTCGCCGGGGTGGCGGGTGCCGGTCCATGGTGAGCCCCCAGCCGGCGTAGAAGGGGCGCCCATAGACCACCACGCGCTTGCCGTAGAGGAGCGCCTCGAAGCCCACGAGTGAGGTCATGGTGTGGACCTCGTCGCAGGCATGCAGGCAGGCGTCCAGCGCTACATCCCGGGCGACCTCGTCGGCCCACCGCTCGGGTGCCTCGACCGCCCCGCGGCGGTTGCCGCTCACCACATCCGGGTGCGGTTTGTAGACCAGGAAGGCGTCCGGCCGCGCTTCCCGGGCCGCTCGCAGCAAGGCCTCGTTGGTGTGGATGTCCACGCAGCCACGCTCGATGGAGGCGTCGTCCTCGACCTGCCCAACGACGAGGACCGCCGGGCGTGCGCCACGTCGTGTCGCGACGGACCGCGCCTGGCCGACGTTGTACTTGCTGACCCCGGAGCGAACGATCCGCGCTCGGAGCGCAGCGGCGCGGGCGCGCTCCGCCGGCGGGATCTCGTCCTGCAGCAAGATGCGTTCGAGCTCGCTCGGCGCCGCCGGGTCGTAGTAGATGCCCAAGGGGTCGACGACGAGGGAGGCCGGCGCGTGCAGGTCCGAGCCCAGGCCCACCGATCGCAGGAAGCCGTCCTCGGCGCGCCACAAGGGCCGCCCGAGTCGGCGGGCCAGGGTCCTCCAGGCGTCCTCGCGACGGGTGCCCCAGATGAGCAGACGGGCGCCTGGATCCTGGGCGAGCGCGCGCTCGGCGCCCCGGCCGCGGGTGAACACGACCTTGGACCCGGCGCCTCCGAGGAAAGGCGGCAGGAAGCTGCGCTTCCAAAGGCTGAAGTCGACGCAGACCCAGGTGCCCCGGGAGCGCTCGCCAAGGCGACGCTGCAACGCGAGGTGCGCGATCACCGTCTCGGCGTCGCAGCGGCGGCCCGTCTCAGGGTCGACGTAGCGGGCGTAGCGAAGGTACGCCGCGGCGAAGACTTCCTCGAGGGTGCGGCGGCGGCCGCGACGGCTTGGCACCGCGGCTCGATCGTCGGTCAGCCCCCAGCCGGCGTAAAATGGGACGCCGAAGCAGGTCACAGGCACGCCGGCCAGGAGCGCCTCGAAGCCCATGAGCGATGTCATGACGTACACTCGGTCGACCTGCCGAAGCAGCGAAGGGGGGTGCGCTCCGGTGGCAAGACAGCGGACGCGGCCGGAGCCCCGCAGGTGACCCGCCTTGGCGCCCGCCAAAGTGTCGGGGTGCGCCTTGACGAGGATCTCCGCCTGAGGGTTCTCGTCGACGGCCGCCGCGAGCATCGCCGAGAAGCCTCCGGGTGCGCACTGTCCGAGGCGCAGCGAGAGGTCCCCGGACGTCTGGTCCACCACCAGGACGCGCGGGCGGCGCTTTGGCCCCAGGTCGATGTCCGGCTGGTGGTTGTACTTCGACAGCTCCGCCATCGCGGCCATGGCGCACCGCGCCCGGGCGAGCTCGTCGTCGTCGAACTCCGCCGACGCGAGCAGGCTTTCCAAGCGCGATGGGCCGGTCGCGTCGTAGTAGATGCCCTGATCGTCCACCACGATCGAGAGCGGCGGCTCCCCGTCGACGCCGAGCCCGACGGATCGGAGGAAACCGTCTTCAAGGGCGTAGAACGGGACCCCCCGGCGTGCGGCGACCTCTCGCGCCCTCGCTGTGTTGGGTTTGCGGCCCCAGCCCACCACGCAGTCGATGGGGCGGAGGGGGTCGCGCGGCCAGAACACGAGCTTGCGGGCGCCCAGCAGCGCCGCGAGGTGAGGGATCCGCAGGATCCCAGCGGAGAACACGCCGACCCGGCGAAGCTCGCTGGGCGGCGCGCTCATGCCCCGAGCTGACGGCGCAGCCGCTCCAGGTCTTCGGGAGTGTCGACGCCATGCGGAGGCGCCTGGTCCACGACCCGTACCCGGATGCGGATGCCCTCCTCGAGGGCTCGGAGCTGTTCGAGGGACTCCGCCCGTTCGAGGGGGGATGGAGGCGTGGAGGCCAGCAGCCGCAACGTGTCGACGCGGTAGGCGTAAAGCCCGATGTGGCGCAGGTAACGAATGCCTGCCGGAAGGGTCGAGGGCTGCCCCGCCGCGAAGGCGTCGCGCGCCCACGGGATCGGCGCGCGGCTGAAGTAGAGCGCGTGCTCCGAGTCGTCGAGAACGACCTTGACGACGTTCGGACAGAAGAGGTCTTCGGCGGACTCGATGGGTGTGGCCATCGTGGCAATGCCGGCGTCCGGTCCGTCGGCGAGAACGTCGGCGAGCTGCGCCGGCAGATCGGTGGGCACGAGCGGTTCGTCGCCTTGGAGGTTGACCACGATGTCGTGGGCGCCCCAGCGGCGCTTCTCGGCGACTTCGGCGAGGCGGTCGGTGCCCGAGGCGTGATCGGTCCGGGTCATCTCGACGTCGCCGCCCACCGAGCGCACGGCGTCGGCGACGCGCGGGTCATCGGTAGCGACGACGATCTCGGCCGCTCCCGACACTGCCGCGCGCTCGAGCACGTGCAGGACGAGGGGCCGGCCCGCGATCTCGAGGAGCGGCTTGCCCGGCAGCCGCGTCGAAGCGTACCGGGCCGGGATCACCACGCGAAAGCTCATGCGGGCTTCCCCACCTTGGCTCGCAGCAGGTCCTCGACCGCGTCGCTCAGGCGGCCCCGGGCCTCCAGGAGCCAGTCGGCGATCTCGCGGACGGCGCCGTGCCCGCCTGGCCGGTCGGTGATCCAGTCGACCTCGTCACGGACGATCGGGTGCGCGTCCGCGGGGGCGATGGGCAGCCCGACTCGCCGCAGCACCGGAAGGTCGAGCACGTCATCGCCGCAATAGGCTACCTCGCTCGCGCTCAACGAGAGCTCACTCAGCAGCTCGTCGAGGGCGCGCTCTTTGTCGCTGCGGCCGAGGTAGGTGCGGGCGATCCCGAGCTCGTCCAGGCGCGCGCGCAACGCGGGCGCGCTTCGGGCGCTGATGACGGCGACCTCGATGCCCTCGCGCATGAGGAGCTTGAGCCCAAGGCCGTCCTTGGCGTCGAAGGTCTTGAGCTGCTCGCCCTGAGGGCCATAGAGGAGACGGCCATCGGTCAACACGCCGTCAACATCCAGGACCAGGAGGCGAATGCGTGCCGCCTCCTTCGAGCTGAGGGTGATGTCTTCCATTCAGAGCTCTTCGGAGTAGGGGCGCTTCTTCACGGTTTGGTCCAGCTCGACCAGGACCGAGAGCAACTCCTCCATGCGCCCGAGCGGCCACATGTTCGGTCCGTCGCTCAACGCGCGATCCGGGTCGGGGTGCGTCTCCATGAACACGCCGCTGACCCCCGCGGCAACCGCGGCGCGGGCAAGCACCGGCACCATCTGGCGTTGCCCGCCGGAGGAGGCCCCTTGGCCCCCCGGCTGTTGAACCGAGTGGGTCGCGTCGAAGACGATTGGGCATCCAAACGATCGCATCTGCGCCAGCCCCCGCATATCGGAGATGAGCGTGTTGTAACCGAAGCTCACGCCGCGCTCGCAGATCATGATTTGGTCGTTGCCCACGTCGCGACACTTCTGCACGACGTTCGCCATGTCCCAAGGTGCGAGAAACTGCCCCTTCTTGATGTTCACGGGCTTGCCGGCGCGGGCGACCCGCTGGAGGAAGTCGGTCTGCCGCACGAGGAACGCCGGCGTCTGCAAGACATCGACGACGGCGGCCACCTCGTCGATGGGCGTGTTCTCGTGGACGTCGGTCAAGGTCGGCACGCCCAGCCGCGCCTTGACGTCGGCCAAGACCCGTAGCCCCTCCTCGAGGCCGGGGCCTCGAAAGGAGCGGGCCGAGGTGCGGTTCGCCTTGTCGAAGCTTGCCTTGAAGATGTACGGGACGCCGAGCCGCTCCGCGATCGCCTTCATCGTCTCAGCGACCTCGAAGACGAGGTCCCGGCTCTCGATGACGCAGGGTCCCGCGATGAGGAAAAAGGGCTCGCGGGGACCTACCTCGTAGCCGACCAGCTTCATGGCGCCTAACCTAGCAGGCTCCGCGGAAACTCCCAGGGGCCTCAAATGCGCAGGAGCACCGAGGCTGCGACAGCGATCTGATAGACGATTCGAGACAGATCGATCGCGTTCTGGAAGACCTTTCGGTCGATCCGCGGCGGCACCAGAATCTCGTCGCCGGGCTGGATTGGGGTATCCGCCGGGCCCACGACGACCTCGGCGTTCGGTCGCAGCACGATCACGGCGTCCGTCTCGGCCCGGTTGGAGAATCCGCCCGCCATGGCTACGTAGTCCCGCACCGTCAGGTCCGGCCGGTACATGACCGCCTGGGAGAACTGCACCTCCCCGCCGACCCTCACGACGTTCGTGCGCGAAGGGATCACGATGGTGTCGCCGTCCTGAAGGAGGACATTGAGCTGGGTGCCCGCCGTCGAGGTCACGACCCGTCCGAGGGGCTGGATGTTCCGCGCCTGCTGGACGAACGTGCGAATCAGCTCCGCCTCGCGGACCCGGATTTCGCTCTCGCCGCTCGTGTCCGAGAGGGCGAGCAGCGCGCTTCGCTCGAGGCGATCGAGGCTCTCCTGGATGGTCCGGCGCTGGGCTCGGGCCACCGCAGGGCGACGCAGATGAACGGCACCGCTGTGGGCGAGCTCGGGGTCGACGCGCACCCAGTTGAGCAGGTCGAGCAGGCGAGTTCCGCGCCGTACCGCGAGCTCCCTGGGCCCTTCGACCTCGCCTTCGAGGTGGACGACGATCTCGCCGGGCCGGCCTTCCTCGCGCAAGGTCACGACGTCGCCGTCCTGCAGGAGCGTGTCGCGGAAACGCTCGGCGGAGAGGGTCTGGACTTGGGGACGCCCGGCGCGGACGCCCCGGAGAGTCACGGCGTTTGCCCGTGCGTCGCTGCCGACCACCTCGAGCACCTGCGCGCCGGTGGCCTCGGCGCCGGCGAGCTCGACGAGGGTGCGCTCACCGTCGGGAGCTCGGACCTCGACGACGGACCCGGGCCGGCCGACGAGGATCGTGTCGCCGTCGGCGAGCTGGGGCGTCGGGAGGGTCCCCTGAAGGAGGAACTCGTAGAGGTCGGCGCGCGCGATCTCCGTGCCTTGGCGAAGCACGCGGATGTCGCGGTAGCTCCCGTTGCGCGGGTGGATGCCGCCGGCTTGGGCGAGGAAGAAGAGGAGCGAGTCGCTCGGGATCCCCGCGTAGCGTCCCGGTCGCATCACGCCGCCAGTGACGAAGACGGCGACGGGGCTGGCGGTCAGTAGGTTCGTGTAGACGCCGAAGTTGCCGCGGTAAACCCGCGCGATCGCCCGACGCACGGTGGCCGTCAGGTCGGCGTTGCGTACGCCCGCCAAGTGCACCGGGCCGATGCCCGGCAGGAAGATGTTGCCTTGGGTGTCGACGACGAAGACGTCGTTGATGGTCAGCGCGCCCCAGGCGTTCACCATCACGCGATCGCCGGAGAGGATCTCGTAGTCGGGGTTGATGCCGTTCTCGCGCTGGGCGGCGTAGTTGCCCGAGAAGAGGTTGGCGCCGAAGGGCCGAGGGCCGGTCGCCGACTCGCCCGTGGACGAAGGCGAGGGGTCCGTGGACGAAGACTCTTGGGCGGCGACGAGGGCCGGCAACAGAGCGACGGAGAGGGCGAGGAGCAAGCGAACCATGGCGAACTTCCGCGGCGACGTGCCGCGTTCAGACGTTGGCATGCTCGCGAATCGATGCCAGCAGAAGGGTGCCGATGCCAAGCGCGGCGAAGGACAGCACCAGGACGGTCAGCACCGAGTGCCAGAAGCGAGGGTGCGTCGGCGCGTCCGGCCGGGAAGGGCGCGCAATGGTCACGAGGTAGCGGTGTTGGCGGTCCGCCTCGACCCGAGCGACCTCCAGGGAAGCGAGCGCCGACTGGTAGGCGCGCTCGGCGAACTCTTTCTCGGCGGCCACGGGCTCGAAGCGGGCGATGCTCTCGCGCAGCGAGTCGTCGTCCCCGACCATCTGTCGGTCTTGGCGCGCGAGCTGCTGCGCCAGCCCCGCGACTCGAGCCTGGGCTTGGCGGAGCTGGGGCGCCCCCGGCTGGAGCGTCGCCCGCAGGGCGCTCAGCTCGGCGCGCGCGCTCGCCAGGTCGGCTTCGAGGCGGCTGCGGACGGTGATCACGGCTTCGGCGGAGGCCGCCGGGTCGAGGATCGCCCCCTCCCGCTGGGCCTCGACGAAGGCCTGCCGGGCCTTGGTGAGCCGCTCCTCGGCGCGGGTGAGCTCCTGGCGCGCGAGATCGATTCGGTCGCGCCGGGCCCGTGCGGTCATCTCATTGACCATGCGCTCGCTGGCGTCGAGGATCGCCGTCGCGAGTTCCTCGGCCTTCTCGGCCGAGAAAGCCTTGACGCGGAGTCGGAGGGTGCCCGACTGGGTGTCGTGCTCGACGCTGACCTTCTGGCGGAAGTAGGCGTAACGATCTTCGACGGAGGCGTTCGCGGGAAGGCGCGAGAAGTAGTCGACGCTTGGCGCACCGTAGTGTTCGACGAAGCCATGCGCCTGAACGAGGTGGTCGAGGATGTCCCTCGACTCGATGTACTCCCGCACCATCATGACGTCCCGGCCCGCGGAGCTCGGCACCGACGCGATGAGCAGCTCCAGGCCGCCAACGCCGCCCCCCCCATCGGCCGATTGGATCGTGAACGCCGTGACCGACTCGTACTGGGGGGTGGCGATCGCACCGTAGTAGATCGCCGCGACGAGAGTCGGCATACCGACCCCGAGCAACATACGCCGCGCGACCCTTCGGGCGCGGAGCTTGCGGAGAGCGCGGGCGGTACTGGCGCGCGATTCGCCGGGGACTTTGCCGCTCATGACATGGCCTCGTAGGACTTGGCGGCCTCGTCGATGTCGTCGAAGAGCTCGAGGCGGCCGCGGCGCAGAATCGCGCACTTGTCGCAGTACTTGCGGATCGTGCCGAGCTGATGGGAGACGATGATCACCGAGCTCCGCTCCCGCCGCTCGGCGAAGGCGCGCACGCACTTTTCCTGGAACGAGGAGTCGCCGACCGCCGTCACCTCGTCGACCAGGTAGACATCGAAGTCGATGGCCATCGACAGGCCGAAGGCGAGGCGGGCGCGCATACCCGACGAGTACGTACGGACGGGCATGCGGAAGTACTCGCCGATCTCCGCGAAGGCGCGGGCGTATTCGACGACGTAGTCGATGTCCGCGGCGTAGATGCGCGCGACGAAGCGGCAGTTCTCTTCGCCGCTGAGCGATCCGTTGAACCCACCGGAGAAGCCGATCGGCCAGGACACCCGACCGTGCCGGAGCACGCGCCCGGCGTCGGGCTGTTCGGCGCCTCCAAGAATGCGCAGCAGGGTACTCTTGCCGGCGCCGTTGCGCCCAAGGATGCCCACGCTTTCGGTCTGATCGAAGCGCGCGTCGATTCGGTCGAGGACCACGTGATCGCCGGCGTGCGTCCGATAGACCTTCGTCACGCCGCGCAGCTCGATGGACCCCGGTGCGTCGATGGGTGGAGCGGCGGACGAGGGGCCGTCGCCGGGAGCCCAGAGTCGCTGGAGTCGCTCGGCCCAGCCTGGGGTGGCTCGGGCGATCATGTGAGCTGCACCTTGCTGCGGACCTTGCGCTCGAGGGTCAGCCCGACGAACGCCAGGCCAACGATCCACAGCACGACGTAGCCGGGATCGGCGTAGCGCGCGTGGTAGGTGGGAAACCAACCGTCGCGGACCATCTCCACGCAGTGCAGGATCGGGTTGTAGAGCATGATCTCGCGCACCCGGGTGGGGATCGCGTTGGCCGTGAAGAACAGCCCGGAGATCCAGAACAGCGGACGAAAGAGCGGGCCACGGATGCGATCGACGGAGTTCGTCATCACGCCGGCGGCGCACAGGACCAGGCCCAGGGCCATGCCGAACAAACCCGCGAGGCCGAGCCCCGTGGCCACCCGGAGCGCGTCGTCCAGGACGAAGCCTTCGGTGAAGAGCGCCCAGCCACCGGTGATCACCAAGAGGACGACCGTCAGCGTCGCGACCTCCAGCGCGCCTCGAGCCAGGATCAGGTCGAGGGTGTGGACGTGCGGGTAGAAGAGAAGGGCCTTGTTGCCGTTGATCGCCTGGCTGCCTTTTTCGGCCGTTTGCATGGCCATGCTGTAGGGAATGATCCCCGTGGCCAGAAAGGGCACCACATCCATGCCGTCGGGGGCCTGTCGGTGTGCGATGGCGAAGAACCCCCAGAACGTACCGATCCACAGAAGCGGCTCCAGGAGCGCCCAGAGGTAGCCGAGGCGGTGTGCGCCGAAGCGCGTCCGCGTCTCGCGGAGGGCGAGGGCGTGAACCACCCGGAGCTGCACCAGAGCGCCGCGGAGCAGGGAGCTCATGGCGACTCCGCCACGAAAGGGTTGGGGACGAAAACCCAGCGGCCGTCCCCGTCGTCGCAGGCGAGCCGCTGGCGTGGAGCCTCGGCGTCAATGCGAACGTGGCGGCAGGTCCGTCCGCTGGCCGCGACGTAGGCCGCGCTGGCGGTGAACACCTCGCCTTCGAGTCGCACGGGCTCGTCTGCCGGCAAGGAACCCAGCCGGGCCAGCAGCAGCTCTTCCCCTCGGGTGGAGGCGAGCTCGACACTCGGCCGGAGCGTGGCCGCGTGCCAGATCTCGCTCTCCGTGGGTGCCGCGCCGGCCCCGCAGCCCCACGCCAAGGACGTGAGCAAGAGCGACGCGCCGAGCCGATGCCCCATCTCGACGACCTCGGCCTAGGCCGACCTGCGGGAGAAGGTGCCACAGACTCGGCCGCTCTCGTCGACGACGACGAGCGCGCCGACCTCAACAGCCTCCAGGAGCTCTTCGGCGTCGGCCACGAGCGCGTCGATGGCGACGACCGGAGGCTCCGGCGACATCACCTCCTCGACAGGCTGATCGAGGTCCTCGAAGCCCTTCTGCAGCTCTCCGGCGCCGACGACGCCCACGAGGCGGTCGCCGTCGAGGACCAGAGCGAAGGGCAGGGGCGACCTGGCCAGGGCGAGGGCGCACTCCCGCACGGGGGAGCCGACCCGAACGACTGGGATCGGGTCGCTGGACATCACGTCCCCCACCCGCGAGAGCCGCCGTCCGAGGCTGCCGCCGGGGTGGAGCTTGGCGAAGTCTTCCTCACGGAAGCCTCGAAGCCGCGTCAGCGCCGCGGCCAGGGCGTCGCCCATGGCGAGAGTCGCGAGGGTCGAGCTCGTGGGCGCGAGGTTGTTCGGGCAGATCTCGCGCTCGACCCCCACGTCCAGCAGCGCGTCCGCGCGTCGCGCCAGAGGCGAGCGCCGGTCGCCGACCATCACGACGAGGGGCACACCCTTGCGCTCGATGTGCGGGACGAGCCGAAGGACTTCCTCCGTGCGCCCGCTGTAGGAGATCAGGACGACCGCGTCCTTCTCCGTGATCATGCCGAGGTCCCCGTGGTAGGCCTCGGCAGCGTGGACGAAGAAGGCCGGCGTGCCCGTGCTCGCCAAGGTGGCGGCGATCTTGCGACCGATCAGGCCCGACTTCCCAACGCCGCAGAGGATCACATGCCCCTCGACTCGGCTGAGGATCCGAACCGCTCTGCCGAAGTTGGCGTCGACCCGATGCTGGAGCTGCGCCACGGCCTCGGCAAGCTCCCGGAGGCTGTCTCGGGCCTGGTTGGCCAGGGGATCGAGGACCGAGACGTTGGACTCGTTGGTGCGCGCTGTGGCGTTCAAACCCATGGGATCAAGCTCTCTGAGAAGGTGCGAAGCGGACGGGGATTGGCGCGGGCGCCCACCCGGTCCGGTCGACCGAGCGCCACGCTCGGCCACCACCAAGCAGATACCGTACCACCGGCCGAATTCGCGTCTTCTTCTGCCGGCTTGCGCCCGATCGCGACACCGGCCGCGGCCAGTGTGACAGGCTGACTACGCTCGGTGTAGTTTTCAGCGGCCACTGAAGACCAGAACGCCCGGGGCTTCCCCTCGATGGGGGAAGACGGACATTCGAGTCGCCTCGGCGGTGGAAACTCCAGTGGCCGATGAGCGCGCCCGTGCGACACAAAATGCGCTGAACGTACGACCAGCATTCGTGGGCCCTCAGAGAAGCTGGGTGGCGCGCTCCGCCAGGCGGCTGCGCTCGCCCTTCATGAGGGTGATGTGGCCGCCGATGGCTTCGGTCCGGAAGCGCTCGGCGACGATGGTCAGGCCGTTGCTCGCCGAGTCGACGTAGGGGTTGTCGATCTGGTCCGGGTCGCCCGTCAGCACGATCTTGGTGTTCTGGCCCGCGCGGGTGATGACCGTCTTGACTTCGTGGGGCGTGAGGTTCTGAGCCTCGTCGACGATCAGGAACTGGTTGGGCAGCGAGCGTCCGCGGATGTAGGTGAGCGGCTCGATCTGAAGCACCCCCGAAGCCACCATCTCGGAGTAGTCCCGGTAGTCGCTCATACGCCGCGAGGTGAAGATGTACTCGAGGTTGTCGAAGATCGGCTGCATCCAAGGGTTGAGCTTCTCTTCGAGGGTGCCTGGCAGATACCCCACGTCCCGCCCCAGGGGGAAGATGGGCCGGGACACCACGAGCCGCGCGAAGGCGCCGTCCTCCAGCACGGTCTGCATCCCCGCGGCGACCGCCAGCAGCGTCTTGCCCGTGCCCGCTTTGCCCACGAGGGTGACGAGGTGCACCTCCGGGTCGAGGAGGAGGTCGAGGGCGAAGTACTGTTCGAGGTTGCGCGGGCGGACGCCCCAGGCGCCGTCGCGTTTGACGCGGAGGGGACGGACGGCACCGTCGCTTTCGTGGAAGCGGCCCAGGGCGGTGTGCCGCGGGTGCTGGCGATCCCGTAGGACGATCGCGGCGTTCGGGTGCAGGCCGTCCGGGAGATCGAGGTGGCCCGCGTCGAGGGACTCACGGCGACCGAGGGCGTCGACCTGCTCCTTGGAGGCCTCGACGGTGAACATCCCCGTGTAGAGCTCACGGATATGGAGCCGACCGCCTTCGTAGTTCTCCGCCTTGAGTCCGAGCGCGTCGGCGCGGATACGGAGGTTGGAGTCCATCGTCACGAAGACGACGGGGCGCTCGGGGTGGGCGTCGCGGAGCTCCAGCGCAGTCCCCATGATGGCGTGGTCCATGGCGCGGTTGTCGCGGGAACGCCAGAGCTGCGGGTCCGCGGGGACGGCGACGAGGAGGCGGCCCCCGTCGTCGAGCTCGACGCCCTCCTGCAAGGAGTGCCCGTTGCGCTCGCGGAGAGTGTCGAGGGTCCGCGCGAGCGTTCGGGCGTTGCGGCCTCGCTCGCTGAGCTCCTTCTTGAACTGGTCGACTTCCTCGATGACGTAGATCGGGATGACGACGGTGTTCTCCTCGAACTTGTAGATGGCCTGGGGATCGTGGAGGAGGACGTTCGTGTCGAGGACGAAAAGCTTCGGGCTGGTGCTCATCGAAGGCGCTGTGCTCGGGGGAAAGAGGCCGCGGGCCGCGGCGTCGCTGGCTGGTCGGCGCCTCGCGGAGGAGCCTGACCCCTTTCAGCTAGTCTCCGGCGTACGCCCACGCAATCGCTCGTCCCGGCCGCGGGTGCGGCGACCGGAGGTGATGGCCCGAGGCGCGGGCGTTCCGAGGCCCGCGTGTCCTTGACAGCCCGCCCCGGGACCGACCGTGATGGATCGCGGTCGCAAGGGTGTCCCTGGGTGACACCGTCGGGCGCCCAGATCTTGAAGATCTTCGAGGCGCGATACGGCGCGAGCAAGCGCTGCATGAGCCCCGTGTTCCGCGTCAGCACGGGGCTCGTGCAGCGGATACCGGCGCGATGCGGCGCGCAGGAGCGTGCTCTCGGCCGTGACGCGCACCGAGGCATGTCGCCGACGGTTGGCCGCGGTCCGCTCAGCCGCGCTCGGACAGGGGCACGTAGTCGCGCTTGTCCGGCCCGACGTACACCTGACGCGGCCGCGCGATCTTCTGCTCGTCGTCCGAGAGCAGCTCCTCCCACTGGGCCAGCCAGCCAGGCGTCCGGCCGATGGCGAAGAGCACGGGGAACAGGTCCATTGGCAGGCCCATCGACTGATAGATGAGACCAGAGTAGAAGTCGACGTTCGGGTAGAGCTTGCGCTTGACGAAGTAGTCGTCTTCGAGGGCGATCTTTTCGAGCTCCACGGCGATGTCGATGAGCGGGTTCTTCCCCACTTCGTCGAAGACCTGGTAGGCCATCTTTTTGATGACCTTCGCGCGCGGGTCGTAGTTCTTGTAGACCCGATGGCCGAAGCCCATCAGGCGCCCTTCGCCGTTCTTGACCGACTCGATGAAGGACTTGATGTTGCTCTTGGATCCGATCTGCGTGAGCATCCGGACGACGGCCTCGTTGGCTCCTCCGTGCAGCGGCCCGTAGAGCGCCGCACAGGCGGACGCGAGGGCGCTAAACGGGTCCGAGTGCGCCGAACCCACCGTGCGCATCGTTGTGGTCGAACAGTTCTGTTCGTGGTCGGCGTGCAGGATGAACAGGACGTCCAGCGCTTTCTCGATGACCGGGTTCGGGGTGTATTTCACCTCGGTCATCTTGAAGAGCATGTTCAGGAAATTCCCGGCGTAGCTCAGGTCGTTGTCGGGGTAGACGTAGGGAAGCCCGCGGCGGTGGCGGTAGGCGTAGGCCGCGAGCGTCGGCATCTTGGCAATGAGCCGCTGCACCTGCAGGTTGCGGCTCTCGGGATCGCTCAGGTTCTTCGCGTCGGGGTAGAAGGTCGAGAGCGCCCCCACCGTCGACACGAGGATGCCCATCGGGTGGGCGTCGTAGCGGAAGCTATCGAGAAGCTCGCGGATGTTCTCGTGCACCATCGTGTGGTGCGTGATCGCGTGCTGGAACGATTCGAGCTCGGAACGGCTCGGGAGCTCGCCGTGGTGCAGTAGGTAGGCGACCTCGAGGAAGCTCGAGTGTTCAGCGAGCTGCTCGATCGGGTAGCCCCGGTAACGGAGGATGCCCTTGCCGCCGTCGATGAAGGTGATGCGGCTTCGGGTCGAGGCCGTGTTCTTGAACGCTGGATCGTACGACATCAGCCCGAAGTCGTCGTCGGAGACCTTGATCTTCCGCAGGTCCATCGCGCGAATCGTCCCGTCCTGGATCGGGAGCTCGTAGGTCTTGCCAGTGCGGTTGTCGGTGACCGTCAGTGTCTGCTTCTCGTCGGGCATCGGACCTCTCTTGGGGGGTTGCGGGGTGCGGAGTCTACCGCATCGGAGGACGGGCGCGACGAGCCTTTGGCGCTTGCGAACGCTTTCGAACGAACCAAGGTGACGACGCGGCTCTTCTTTACGAGGAGCGCTCAGCAGCGCGTGCGACCGAACGAGCTACGCTCCCACGAAGGCGCGCACGGTTTCAGGGCGCTGTGTCCGAGCAGCAGCGGAAGCCGACGTTGGTGAGCTGGAAGACGTCGTCGGCGACCGTGAAGTCGAAGTCGCAGCGGAGCCCGTTGGAGGGGTTGTTCATGCTTCCGCCCCGCAGCGGGTTCACCCCGGCGCTGCGCGCCTGCATCCACTCCTTGACGTTGCCGCTGAGGTCGTAGATGCGGGAAGAACCGCCGTGGCTCGCGTAACACATGGGCAGCGAGCGCGTCGCCAACACGAGGTCGTCGTCCGGCGGTCCGGCCACCGGGTCGTAGTCGTTGCCGTTGCAGGTGTTGGGCTGGTACGTCGTGCAGGAGCTCCCGTAGGCCCAGGTGCAGCTTCCGGTCGAGCTGGCGCAGGCGCGCTGGAACTCCGCCTCGGTGCACAGCCGCATGCCGGCCGCGAGGCAAGCATCGCGCGCTTCCGGGTAGGTGACCTGGGTCCACGGCATCACGTCCGGTCGTGAGCAGGAGCGCGCCGCCGACGCGCCGGACGCGACGGCCGTGGCGTCTGGGCGGGAGGCCTCGTAGGTGTACATCCAGAACGTCGACCCGCCCTGGGTCACGCGGACCATGTCCTCGACGACGTAGCTCGGGTTGGGGCCCGGAGTGTCTTTCGGTTCGTCGACGAGCCCGTCGCAGTCGTTGTCCTCCCCGTCGCAAACCTCGGTGCCGGGGGTGCCTGCGGGCGGCGCGTTGCAGGTGACGCCGGTGCCACCGGCGGCACACACGATGGAACCCGTGCGCCGACAGCTTCCCGTACCGTTGGAGCACACGGTCCCCAGACCCAAGGGGAGGAAGGGCTCGTCGACAGCGCCGTTGCAGTCGTTGTCGAGGCCATCGCACCGCGTCTCGGTGGCCTCGTAGGTCGCCGGGTAGTCGCAGGTCCAGCCCCCAGCACCCGCGCAACGCGGACTCGTGCCGGCGCACACTCCGCTCGTGAGGCAGAAGTTCGACGGCGGCGTGATCCCCTCGTCCGTTCGCCCGTCGCAGTCGTCGTCCACGCCGTTGCAGGCTTCCGAGCCGTTGAAGTCGCAACGGTACTCGCAACCGTTCGAGGTGTCCCCGTCGGCGTCCCAGAAGCCGTCCTCGCAGGCCACGAGAGTGCAGCTCCCCGAGCGGCACTCGGCGAAACCGCCCGCGAAGCTGCAGACGTTGCCGCACATGCCGCAGTTGTTGACGTCGTTGCTGAGAAAGTTCTCGTCCGTGCTTCCGTCGCAGTCGTCATCCAGCCCGTTGCAGCTCTCGATATTCGGTCCGACGGAGCCCATGCACACGATCGCGCCCGCGACGCAGGCTTCGGTGCCGGCGCGGCACTCGCCCGTGGAGGTACCGCAGGAAGCGCCGCCGCCGGGGTTGCCCTCGTCGACCAAACCGTCGCAGTCGTCGTCTCGGCGGTTGCAAGTCTCCGTCGCCGGGGTCGCGGGAGTGCAGGCGTATTCACAGCCGGTCGCCTCGATCCCGTCGATGTCGTGGAACCCCTCCTCGCAAGCGCCGAGCTCGCAGGCACCCGCCGCACATGCGGCGCCAGCGTGCGCAAAGCGGCAGGTGCGGCCGCAGCTTCCGCAGTTGTTCACGTCCGTGTCGAAGTCGAAGTCCTCGTCGACGCTCCCGTCGCAGTCGTTGTCCCGGAAGTCGCAGTTCGAGTCGTCGTCGGCGGTAGGTAGGCAACGGTACTCGCAGCCGTTGGCCGGGTCGCCGTCCAGGTCGAAGAACCCGACATCGCAGCGGTCGACGCCGCAGACGCCGCCGGTGCAGACGCCGAAGGCCCCCGGCGGGGCACAGGCTACCCCGCACCCGCCGCAGTTCTCGATGTCCGTGGCGGTGTCGATGCCCTCGTCGACCAGGCCGTCGCAGTCGTCGTCCAGGTCGTTGCAGATCTCCTCCCGCCCTTCGGCGCAGGCCGCGTCTCCACCGGTGTCGGTGCCGGCGTCGGTGGTCGCGGCGTCGCGCCGAGCGGCGTCAACTCCGCCGGCATCTGCCGGTCCACCGTCCGCCCCGGCGTCCTCGCAGTCCACGCAAAAGGGCTCGACGTCGCAGCCGGCGCTAGCGAGCAGGAACACCGCGCCGAGCCCCACGGCCGCCGCGCGGCCCACTGCTTTTGGGAGACGTCGCCGGCGCCGGAGGGCGATCAGCCCCACCAGCAGCAAGAACGCGAGAGGGCCGCCGGTCGACCCCGCACCCCCGCCGAGGCCACCCACCGTGCAGGCACAGCCGCCGCCTCCCGCCGCCAACAGCCGGGTGCGCTCGTCGTCGCTGGCGCCGGCGTCCACCCCCGCGTCGATCCCGGCGTCGGCCTCCGAGCCGCCAACGCACTCGCCGTCACGGCAGACCTGACTGTCGGGGCAATGCACGTCGAGGCAAGGGTCCGGTTCGCAGTCCCCGCTCAGGGGCGCGCAGACCTGCCGCGGGGGACAGCGCACGCCGACGCATCGATCGTCGGTGCAGCTTCCGTCGGCAGGGTCGCAGACCTCACCGCGGCCACAACGCACATCGGTGCAAGGGTCATCGACACACGCGCCCTCGCGGCAGCGCTGGCCGGCCCCGCACTCCACGTCGGCGCAACTCCCGATGCAGGTCCCGCGGCGGCACGCCTGATCGGGTGGGCACGCCGTGGTCGCGCAGGGGTCGTCGGCACACTCGCCGGTCGTGAAGTCGCAGAGCTGGTCCTCCGGGCAACCGAGGGCCCGGCAGCTGTCCTCGACGCAGGTACCGCTGTTCGGCTCGCACACCGTACCCTCGCTGCACGCCACCCCGTCGCAGGGGAAAGTGCACTCGTTGTTCTTGCACACGCATGTCGGCGCGCTGGGGTCGTCGGAGCAGAGCACTTCACCGTCGCGCTCGAGGGTCTGGGCGCCGCAGGCCGCGTCGTCGCAGGCGTCTGCGACACAGAAGCAGCTATCGCCCTCGACCCGCGGCGCTTTGCCCGTCGGGCAGGTGAAGCCGAACTCGCTCCGAGTGCAGGGCAGTGCGCACTGGCAGTCCACGCAGCTGCTCTCGCCGGGGCAGAGCGCGCGGGTGTCCTCCTCGTCGACGCTGCCGTCGCAGTCGTTGTCCTCGCAGTCGCACGTCTCGGTTCCGGCCGGGACTTCGCCCACGCAAGTCTCCCGTCCGTCGATGCACTGGAGCGTGCCCGCCATGCACGCGCCCACGTCGGTGCCGCACGCTTCGCCGAGCCCCAGGCCTTCGTCGATGCTTCCGTCGCAGTCGTCGTCGAGGTCGTTGCAGCTCTCGGATGCCGGCGCGATCTCGCCCTCGCAGAACGTCATGCCGTCGCGGCAGATCGTCACGCCAGGCTGGCACGCGCCGACGTCGCTCCCGCAGGGTGCCCCCACGCCCAGGCCGTCGTCGGGCAGGCCGTCGCAGTCGTTGTCGAGTCCGTCACAGACTTCCGCCGTCGGTCCCACGGCGCCCACGCAGCTCAGTGCGCCCCCAACGCACTGAATCGTGCCCGCTTCGCACTCGCCTTGGGTCTCGCCGCATGGCGTACCGACGTCGGGGTCGGCCTCGTCGACGCTGCCGTCGCAGTCGTTGTCCACCCCGTCACAGCGCTCGGTGCTCGGTCCGATGGCGCCCAGGCAACTCCCCCAGGAGCCCGAGAGGCAAAGCTCGGTGCCGGCGCGGCAGGCGCCGACGTCCGTGCCACAGCTCCGGCTGAGGCCATCGACGCGCCCGTCGCAGTCGTCGTCGAGGTTGTTGCACACCTCGGGACCACCGCCCGTCGCCGTGCAGCCGACCCAAGCGCCCGCCGAGCAGGTCTCCGTACCGGCGCGGCAGACACCGACATCCGAGCCGCAGCTCCGCGTCAGCCCCTCGTCGATGGCGCCATCGCAGTCGTTGTCGCTGTTGTCGCAGACCTCGGCGCCGGTCGGGACACAGCCCATGCAGATGCCGCCCTCGTCGACGAGGCCGTTGCAGTTGTTGTCCCGCCCGTCGCAGACCTCGGCGGGTTCGGGGCCGCACTCGCCGCAGAGGTTGCGCGGCTCGTCGGCGGTGCCGTCGAAACAGTTGTCGTCGCTGAGGTCGCAGTCGTCGCCAGGGTTCGTGCAATAGGCTCGCGGGTCCGAGGTGGGCGGGCCAAAGGTTCCGTCGCGGTCGCAGTACTTCTGGAAGCCCTCGTCGATGGCGCCGTCGCAGTCGTTGTCGGCGTCGTCGCAAACCTCCGTAAGCAGTGAGTCGTTGATGATCGTCGAGAACGCGAGGGCGAGCTCTTCTTCGTTCGTGGCCTGGTGCGCGGCCCCGGTGCCGCCGCCGGCGGCGATCTGGTTGGCCTGGTTCAGGTCGGACATGCTCGTCCCGAAGTAGATGACGAAGGTCTCGATGCGCTCGTTGGGACCGCCGGGGATGGGTGTGTCGAGCAGCCGGGTGGCCGCCGCCACCGAGTTCGCGAGGTTGTTGCGGGTGTTGCAGCAGGGGCGGCCGTCGTGCAGGAGGATCACGTAGTAGGGCCGGCAGCCGCGCGCCGGGTCGCCTCGGACGGGACCCGACGCGCTCTGGTAGTACGCGCGCACGTTGTCGAGGGCATCGCGGATGGGTGTGGAGCCGCCTTCCACCAGCTCCGGTGAGCCGGTGAAGTCCACCCAGGAGAGGATCTGGTTCTGGTTGTCGTCCTGGATGGGAACGTGAATGGTCGTGCCCGTGCCGTAGGTCTTGAAGGAGGTCAGGCCAAAGACCACATCACCGAAGGCGCCGAGGACGCGTTGTAGCGCGCACTTGGCGTCGTTGATGCGCGTCCGGGGCTGGCCGCAGGTGTTGTTGCCGCTCCCCGTCGAGTTGCCCATGGAGCCCGAGTCATCGAAGATGACCATGAAGTAGGGCTTGATTTGGGTCTGGGCTTCGACCTGCGTGCACAGGCCGAGCACCGACAGACTCACGAGCATCCAGCGCGTCATCGTTCCTCCCGAAGAACTGTAATCGTACACTATTGGTGGCTGGTGCGTGAGCGCCCTGCTTCCGTTCCGCTGGCCCCGGGGACTTCCGCTGCCGGAGGCTCTGCGGCTGCGCCCGAGCGCTCGCCGTGCTTTACCCGTCTCGTGCTTGCCTACGAGGAGATCCGTCCACCGGCCGGGAATCCGGCGAAGACCTTTGCCTTCCTTCACGGGATCCTGGGCCGTGGGGCCAACTGGCGGTCCATCGCCCGAGGGTTCGTCCAGGCGCGCCCCGACCACCGCGCGCTCCTCGTGGACCTGCGGCGCCACGGCGACTCCCTCGAGGTCGACGGCCCCGACACCCTCGAGGCGGCGGCTGCGGACCTGCGTTCGCTCCCAGGACGCCTCGACGGGCTGCTGGGGCACTCCTTCGGAGGCAAGGTCGCCCTCCAGTACGCCGCCACCGAACCCGTCGCTGAGCTCTGGCTGATCGACAGCAACCCGGGCCCTCGACCGGACCGGCGCGGCTCGGAGCTCATCGAGCGGGTGCTGACGGCGCTGCGTTCGGCGCCCCACACAGTCGGACGGCGGGCGGACTTCGTGCGCGCGCTCATGGCCGAGGGCTTGAAGGAGGGGGTCGCCCGCTGGCTGGCCATGAGCCTGCGCCGGGAAGGCGGGGGCTTCCGCTACCCGGTCGACCTGGACGCCATCGACGCGCTGCTGGCGAGCTACTTCGCCGCCGACCTGTGGCCGGTGCTCGAACGGACGGAGGCTCGGGCCCACCTCGTCGTCGCGACCCGTTCGGAGGTGTTCGGGCCCGACGACCGCCGCCGCGCGCGGGAGCTCGCGGCACGCCGGAGCAACGTCCTCGTGCACGAGCTCGACGCGGGGCATTGGGTCCATGTCGACGCCCCCGAGGCTCTCTTGGCGCTCTTGTCCGAGGGCGCGAAGGGCGTTACGCCTGCGGCGAGGTCTTCCCCATGAGCGTCGTCCACGACTCGGCCTACTATCGCATCGAGACCCTCGATGGGTACGTGCGCATCGTTCGCAGCGCGCGCCCGTACACCGACCTCGCCGGCCTCGACGCCGAACACGCCCAGCTCGAGCGGGCCCTCGCGCCCCTACGGGGTCTGCCGGTCTTGGTCGATCTGCGCGACGCCCCAGGCCGCAACGACCCCGCCTTCGAAGAGCGCATGAGTGCCCACCGGAGGGTGCTGTTTCGCGGCGCGCCGCGGGCGTGCGTCCTCGTCCGCACGGCCACCGGGGTCTTGCAGGTCCGCCGTCACGTGAAGGAAGACGGACTCGAGGGCCGCGTCGTCGTCACCAACGACCCCGCGGGAGCGCTGAGGCATGTCCGCGGCGTGGCCGATGGCACCCCGTACTGAGCGCCCGGGTCAGCTCGGGGGCTGGGAACCCATGGCTGCTTGTACCCCCTCCAACACGAACTGCGCTGCGACCGCCGCCAGGAGCAGACCGAACAGCCGCGTAACGACGTTGACGCCCGTGCGCCCGAGCGCCTGCGCCAGCCGCTCGGCGAGGCGAAACACGAGGTAGGTCAGAGCGATGGTCAGGGCGAGCACGACGTAGAGGCCCACCCGTGCCCACAGGTCCGGAGCGCGCGTCGACAGCAGAACCACCGAAGCGATCGCCCCCGGTCCCGCGATGAGCGGGATCCCCAGCGGCACGATCGCAACGTCGTCCCGGGACTCTTCGCGCTCTTCCCGGGTACCTTTAGTGTCGCGTGGGTGCGCGCGGAGCATGTCGATGGCCACGAGAAAGAGCAGCACCCCGCCGGCAATCTGGAAGGCCGGCATCGAGATGCCGAAGAAGGCGAAGATGTGCTCGCCCCCCGCCGCGAAGAGCGAGAGAACGCCCAGCGCCAGCAGGCACGCCCGCGCGGCCGTCCGCCGCCGTTCGACGGCGGGCATCTCGGCAGTGACTCCGAGGAACGGGCCGATGTTGCCGATCGGGTCGACGATGGCGATCAGCGTGGAGAACGCCGTGAGGGCGAAGCCGAAGGTCGCGTGCAGGTCGGGCACGGGCTGCCCCTAGCCCACGGAGGGGCCGCTGGCGAGCGGTGTCGCGCCCTGACGCCCTCGCGACCGAAGCTGCGCCTGAATAGGGAGCACCTCGGCGGGGTCTGTTCTCTCGAACCCGGCAGACCCGGGCAGGAGGACCCGATGACGACCCGAGCCCTCATCCTCAGCTGCTTCGTGATCACCGGCTTCGCCGCCGCCCAGCGCGCGACGCCCCAGCCCACGACTGCGAACGCCGTGCGTGTGGCCCGACAGGTCCAGGCCTTCTACGACCAGACCGATTCGCTCCAGGCGCGTTTCACCCAGACGTACTACCACCGCCTCTACCGTCGCTACCAACGGTCGACGGGCCGGCTCCTGTTCGACAAGCCGGGGCGCATGCGCTTTGACTACGACCGCCCGAACGGGAAGGTCGTGGTGAGCGACGGATCGCATCTCACGGCCTACGAGCCCGGGGACCACGGCGAGCCCGGCCAGTACGTCAAGACCACGATTGGCAACAACGCCCTACCCGCCGCCTTCGGGTTCCTGACCGGGCAAGCGCGCATCCTCGACGACTACCGCGTCCGACTCCTGGACGCTCGATCCTACCGATGGAGCGGGCACATCCTCGAGCTGCGCCCGCGTCGCCCCAACCCGCGCATTCGGCGCATCCTGCTCTACGTCGACGGGGACCCGGCGCGCGCGGGGGTGGTTCACCGCCTGCGCGTCGACGACCACGAGGGCAACCGCAACAAGTTCGAGCTGCGTCGGATGCGCTTCAACCGCGACCTCCCCGAGCGCGCCTTCCGCTACGCGCCGCCTCGGGGCAGCCGCCGGATTCGGTAGCCTTCGGCGGACGCTCGCAGCCAGGACCTCGCTGGCGCCGAGCGGTGGTCCCGAGTACAGAGCCATGTGCGCCGTTGGATCGCCGCCTGCGTCCTCGGAGAGACCCTCGGCCTGGCGGCCTCGGCGCTGCTCGGCGCGCTCGTCTCACGCGCCGGCGAGGAGACCGCACCGGGGGTGCTTCTGGCGATCCTGCCGCTGACCGGCCTGCTCGAAGGGGCCGCCCTCGGTGCGGCGCAAGCCGCGGCTCTCCGGGCCTTCGTGCGGCCCGGGCCCTGGGTCGGGGCCACCGCCGGAGGCATGGCCGCGGCCTGGGCGCTCGCGGGCCTCGCCAGCTGGTTCGAACCGCCGCAACTATCCGCCTTCCTCGTGGTCGCCACCGCCGGCCTCTTTGGCGTCCTCGTGGGCGTCGTCGTCGGGGGCGCCCAGAGCCGCGTCCTGAGGGACCGGCGCTGGCTTCTCCCGTCGGTCGCCGCCTGGGTCGCCGCCCTGGTGGCCAGCGCTTTGCTCAGTGAGCTCGTGCCGTGGGGCCCGTTCACCGCGCGGGTCTTCTTGGTCGAGGCCCTCAAGGGCGCCGTTGCGGGGCTCCTGCTGGGGGCCGTCACCGCGCCGATGTTGTTGCGGATCCTCGCCGACGAGCCTCCGAGGCTCCACGAAAAACGCGACGATCCGGTCATAACACACCGAAACCATTGAGAAAACCTCTGACCTTGAGAGAAAACTCTCACGGCCTCCTCGCAAACGAACTGACACGTCAGTCTAGTTGGGCTATGACCGCCCGGTTTTCGTCGGGCCAGAGAACTGACACGTCAGTCCAATGCGCCCGCGTCTCATTCGACGAGAGGTCTGAAGGTCATGAACACGGCTGCTTTTTTCCGTGTGGAGGGCACGCTCACCGAACGTGGCAGTCTCGCGGCGTCCGCGTGGTTGGCATCGAACGCTGCGGGCGTCGGTGAACGGGTCGCCCGCTTGGGCAACGTGGCGTTGGCGGCGCCCTTCGCGCTGCTAGGTGAGCTCCAGACCGGCGCGACCGCCACGCGCGTGACCTGGATGGGGGTGCGCGGCATGACCGAAGACCGCCTCGTCCTGCTCGCCGAGGAGTACTACGAGAAGTATCTCAAGGACGACGTCCTCGACATCGGCCGCGACCTGCTCAAGCAAGCCAAGAAGCAGGGTCGCCGCGTCGTCCTCATCAGCGACAACATCGATCTCGTCGTCGGTCCGCTCGCCGAACAGCTCGGGGCCGACGACCTGATCTGCAACCGTCTCGAAATGCGCAAAGGCAAGGCCACCGGGCGCCTCGAAGATCCGGTGATCGGGGGCAACGTCACCGGCCAGTGGGCGCGGGCCTTCGCGCAGGAGCACGACATCGACTTGATGGCCTCCTGGGCCTACGGCGCGAGTGCCGCCGACAGCCTGCTGCTGAGCGCGATCGGTCAGCCCTGCGCGGTCAACCCCGACCGCCAGCTCCGTCGCCTGGCCAAGGACCACAGCTGGCCGGTGGTCGAGAAATGAGCGGCGGGGAGAACGAACGGGACGCCGTCGCGTCCATCCGCGCGGGATGGGTCGCCGAGACCTTTGCGGACAAACATCTGCTCGTCACCGGCGTCACGGGTTTCCTGGGCAAGGTGTGGCTTGCGATGCTCCTCGACTTCTTGCCGGAGGTCGGCCGCGTCACGGTGATCGTCCGCGGCAAGAAGGGCGAAGACGCCGACGCCCGCTTCCGCCGTATCTACGAGCGATCGCCCGTCTTCCGACCTCTCCGGCAGAAGCTTGGGCAAGGTCTACGGGCGCTCGTCGCCGAGAAGGTGCGCGTCGTCGACGCGCGGCTCGTCGAACCTCTCTGCGGTCTCGAGCCGGAGGCCGCCCGGGCGCTGATGAAGGACGTCGACGCGGTGGTTCATTTCGCGGGCCTGACCGACTTCGAACCCGATCCGCAGCAGGCGATCGACGCCAACGTTCGCGGCGCCTGGCATGCCGCCGACCTCGCCGCGCTCAGCCCCGCCAAGCGCTACGTCCATGTCTCGACGACCTACGTGGCAGGCAGGCGGAGCGAGGAGATCCCGGAGCGCCTGGACGAAGGCGTCTCGCCCAACGGCACGCCTTTCGATCCAAGCGCCGAGCTCGAGGGGATCGAGGCGGAGCTGCGCACCCTCGACACCAAAACCAAGCGTGTGGACGCGGCGCAGGCGCGCGCGGAAGCTCTCGGCTGGCCCAACATCTACACCTACACGAAGGGCCTGAGCGAACAGCTCATCGCAACCCGAAACGATGTCGTGACCACGACGTTCCGCCCTGCGATCGTCGAGTGCGCGCGGCGCTACCCCTTCGAGGGTTGGAACGAGGGGATCAACACCTCCGGGCCGCTGGTCTGGCTCTTGTCGACGAGCTTCCGTCGCTTCCCGGCCAGGCCTTCGAACATCTTCGATGTGGTCCCCGTCGACACCGTGGCGCGGACCATGATGCTCGTCGTCGCCGAGGCGCTCCGCGACGAATCCCAGGAAGTGTACCAGTGCGCCTCGGGGCATCGGAACCCGCTCACCATGGGTCGCGCGGTGGAGTTGTGCGCCCTGAGCCTGCGCAAGTTGCTACGCGAGACGGGCACGGACTGGGAGAAGCACGTGCTGTCGCGCCTCGAGGCCTACTGCCATGATCCGAGCAAGTCGGAGGTCTTCGGTTACCGGCGCATGCGCCAGGCAGCCAAGGCCACACGCAACTTCCTCCGCGACTTCAAGCTCGAACGCAAGCTCTCGCCGGACCTCTACGAGCGAATCGACGGCGAGCGTCTCCAGGAGGAGCTGCGTTCCTTCTCGATGAAGTGTCGCACCGCGGACCGCAAGCTCGGTCAGGTCGACGAGATGCTGCGGCAGTACAGGCCGTTCATCTACGACCACAGCTATGTCTTCCGTACCGACAACCTGGTGAACGCCACCGCGCGGCTCGTCGGCGAGGAGCGCTCCTTGTGGGGCTTCGACGTCGAGGAGATCTGCTGGCGTCACTACTGGTCCAAGGTGCAAATCCCTGGGCTGGACAAGTGGTCGTTGCCGCTTCTGCGTGGCGAAAAGGTGCCTGAGGACGAGCCGCTGCCGCCCGCGGATGATTCGAGGGAAGGCGTGCGTCGTAAGACCGGCGAGGTTGCCCGCGTGGACATCGAAGCAGAGATCCGGGCGACAGCCTGAGGAGCGAGCGCATGAAAGAGATCTTCATTACCGGGGCGACCGGCTTTCTCGGGTCGTACGTGCTCGACCACTACCTGCGCGAGACGAACCTCAGGATTTCTGTGCTCACGCGGGCGGCCAGCCGGCAGGAAGGGTTGGAGAAGCTGTGGAAGGCGCTTCAGATCCACCAGGATGCGTCGACCTTCTGGCAACTGCAGGATCGGGTCGAGATCGTCTCGGGGGATTTGACCAAGCCCCGACTCGGCATCGACGACGACCAGTACGATCGGCTCGTCAAAGGTGCGGAGTCGATCCTCCACATCGCGGCTTCGCTCAACCGCAAGAGCGACAAGGCCTGCCTCAACCACAACCTCAAGGGCACCCTCGCGGTGCTCAAGCTCGCGCAGGCGGCGCGGGACCATCACGGCCTGCGGCGCTTCAGCTTTGTCTCGACGACGGCGATCGCCGGCAAGCGCGACTCCGAGACGCTCACCGAAGACGAGGCGTTCGACTGGGACCGCTCGGACTACGACCCCTACGCGCGCACCAAGAAGTTCTGTGAGCACATGGTGCGCGAGCTCTTGCCGGACGTGCCCAAGACGATTTTTCGGCCGTCCACGGTGATGGGCGACTCGCGGCATCCGCGGAGCACGCAGTTCGAGATGGTGCGCGCGTTCAACGCGGTCTTCTCGATGCCCGTGTTCCCGGTGCGGCCGGACGCGCGCGTGGACATCTGCAACGCGGATTGGGTCGGAAAGGCGATCTTCGAGCTGCACCGCAAGCCCGCCCAGCACGACTGCTACCACCTCTCTGCCGGTACGGCGTCCCCCAAGGCCTACGACATCGGCCAGGCCATGGCGCGGCTCGGGCGCCGCCCCCCCCGGATGGTTCCGCAGCTCTTCGGCGCGACACAGATGGGCTTCGATCTCATCGCCGGACTGAGGCAGCGCAACACGCTCACGTACATCGGCAGTCTGTTCAAGGTCTTCTTGCCGTACATCACCTTCGACACGGTCTTCGACAACACCCGGGCCGTCACCGAGCTCGGCGCCGCGCCGGCGAGCTTCCTCGATTACGGCCCGCCCTTCGCGGAGTGGTGCCGCTCGCAGAACTACCGCTACCCGTACCTGCCTTTCCCCGAGCGCCCCGCCGTCGTCGCCGTCCCCAGCGATGGAGCGCGAGCATGACGCGGCGCAAGCCCAAGCTCTGGCGCCCCACGAAGGATCCCGCCAAGGAGCCGCCCGCGCTGACGACGGCGAAAGCTGGCGCGCCCGCGGAAGTGCTGCCGACGTCTTGGTCGGAGATGAAGTCCTTCGTCGAGGACCTCCGGGCGAAGCTCGAAGCAAAGGACAAGGAGTCGCTTTCGGGGCTCGCGCAAGACATTGCTCGGGCAGCGGCGGACAAGCTCGCCGAGTACATCGACGCCGACCGCGCCCTGATGCTCGCCATGAGTGGCTTCATCGAGGCGGCAGCGAGCCGTTACGCCATCGATCCGGGTGAGCAGTGGGAGCCCGGCAAGCCGCTCAAGCTCCTGCTCGCGGGCTACAGCGGCACACGCAACACGGGGGCGGACGTGCGCGTCGAGGAGATGATCCGGCAGTTCCGACATCTCTTCGGCGACGAACACGTGGAGATGAGCATCTTCACCCTCGACCCGGAGCTGACCCGCGGTTACTTCCGAACCGTTCGTCAGCTCGAGTTGCCGAAACTCTTTCCGCGCTTCCTCTTCGACACGATCCACGAGCAGCACGCGGTCATCGCCTGCGAGGGGTCGATGTTCAAGAGCAAGTTCGCGAACGCCCTGAGTACGATGATGGTGGGCGCGATCGGGCTCGCTGCTGCCGAAGGCAAGCTCGCGGTCGGCTATGGCGGCGAGGCCGGCAAGATGGACGACGCGCTGGCGGATCTGGTGCGCCGCTATTGCCAGGACGCCCTGATCATCGCGCGCAACGAAGCGAGCAAAGCGATCCTCGCGGAGCTCGGCGTCGCGTCACGGTCCGGCACCGACACGGCCTGGACCTTCGAGCCCGCGCCCCCCTCGGTTGGTCGCACGATCCTCATGGAGCAGGGGTGGGACGGGGAGACGCCGATCCTCGCGCTCTGTCCCATCAACCCGTTCTGGTGGCCGGTCAAACCCAACGTGCCGCGCGCGGCGGTCAACGCCTTCAGCGGTCTCTACTCGGAGAGCCACTACGCGAGCGTCTACTTCCACGCCGAAGGCAGCGCGATCGACGACAAGCAGGACGCGTATTTGCAGGCCTATTGCGACGCGACCGTTCGGCTGATGGAGGAGCACGACGTCTTCCCGGTGATGTACGGAAGCGAGCAGCTCGATCGGAAGGCGGCCGAGGCCCTCGACGACAAGCTCGTGGCGGCGCTCGGGGATCGCGCGCCGTTGCGCCCGGACGGTACCCGCGGCTTCCCCATCGTCGTCAGCGACGATTACGACATGTACGCGATGGTCAGCGCGATGCGGCAGGCAACCTACATGGTCTCCAGCCGCTACCACGCTTGCGTGATGACCATGGCGGGGGGCGTCGTCTCGGCGGGCGTGACGATGGACGAGCGCATTCGAAACCTCATGATCGACCGAGGGACCCCGCACTTCGCCCTCGATGTCGACGATCCGAAGCTCGCCGACAATCTCCACGCGGTCATGCAGGAGCTCGTGCGCGACGCCGACGCGATCCGCGAGGGCATCGACGAGTGCGTCTACACCAACCTCGAACGCATGGGTCGGATGGGGATGACCCTCGTGGACTACGTGCGCGCGCATCACCCGGAGTTCCCCTTTCGACCGGAGCTCGGTGAGCACGGCGACCCTTGGGCGCATTTGCCGAGCCTCCCGCCGGCGGTGCAGGCGCTCGTGGAACGGGTGCGCGCCCGTCGAGGGAGCCGGCGGCCGCAAACGGAGGCGCGGGCGTGAGCGGCCAGGGCCCCAACGGTTGGACGCGCAACATCGTGCCCCTGGGTACGCGCATCGGGGCGTGGCAGGCTCGCCTCGTGGCGCGGCGGCTGAGCCGGGCAATGCGCGAGCGACTCGGGGTGCCCGCGCCGATGGCCGCCCGCCCCGCTGTCCGCGTGGCGGCGCCGAGCGCGAGCTTCGAGGGGCGCGCGCTGTCGTGGAAGCTCGTGGACAACGCCGTCGCGCAGCATCTGGAGGTGACCCTGCACCGCGAGCCCTGCAACGAGATCGGGACGACGGCCCTCGGCGAGCTCGAACAGCTCGCGGCTTTCGTGCGGGCAGGGGCCGGTGGGGCGCGGGCGCTGATCCTTCACTCGAACCGAAAGCGAGGCTTCTGCGCCGGCGCCGATCTCCGCGAGCTGCACGGAGCGCTCGTCGCCAAGTACGATGTCGGGGGGCGCGGCGCCCGCACACGGCTGGCCATCGCCCATGAGGTGCGGGGCTTCATCGACCGTATCCACGCCGCCTTCGATGTGCTCGACACGGCGCCGCTGACGACCGTCGCGGCGACGCACGGGTTCGTCTTCGGCGGCGGCTTCGAGCTGGCGCTCACCTGCGACGTGATCGTGGCGGAGAAAAGCACACGCTTCGCGTTCCCGGAGCTGCGGCTCGGGTTGGTGCCCGGGTTCGGGGGTATTCCGCGGCTCCGGCGCGATCTGGGCAACGCCGTGGTCCGCGATCTTCTGCTCACTGGCCGTAGCATCGCTGCCAAGCGCGCCCACGAGGTCGGGCTCGTCTCGCAGGTGGTCGCGCGCGGCGAGGGGCTGAACGTGGCCCGCAAGGTGGCCGAGCAGGCCTCCCGCTTCGATCCGGAGACGACGGCGCTGGCCAAGCGCTTCACCAAACCGCTGCCCCGCGAGGAGCTCGCCCGCGAGAAGGACCTCTTCGTGGAGATGATGGCTTCCCCGATAGTCGAGAAGGCTCTCGAGAAGTTCGTCGAGAGCAAGGACGTCAGGCCCTACCTGCCCTGAATCGAAGAGACGATGAACCGCGACGACCTAATCCAAAAGCTGATCGAGCTGGCCGCAAAGCGCTTTGGTCGGGATGCCTCTGCGCTGAAGGCCGACGACGACTTCTTCGAGAAGCTCGGGATCGACTCCTTTCAGGCGATGGAGCTGATGACCGACCTCGAAGAGGAATTCGACGTCGAGATCCCCGACTACGAGCTCCAGGGGGTCAACACCTTCCTCAAGCTGGCCGACGTCATCGAGCCGCGGCTCTGAGGCTTCACGATGATCCCGCCCGAACGTTACCAATGCCTCGGCGAGCTGCTGCGCGACGCCCTGATTCAATTCAAGAGCGAGACGGCGCTCATCGAGTGCGACCGCAAGAAGCGCAAAGCGAGCTACACCTATCTTGAGGTCAAGCGCCTCGGCGAACGTCTCGCGCGGCGTCTGCAGGAGGCCTCCGTAGGCGCCGGCGATCGTGTGGCCATCGTGATGAGCAACCAGGCGAAGTGGCTCATCAGCGCTTACGCCGCGCTCTACCGCGGCGCGGTCCTCGTGCCCATCGACTACAAGCTCGAAGGCGAAGAGCAGGAGGCGCTGCTGCGCCACTGCCGCCCCAAGGTGCTCCTCACCGAGTACGCCGAACACCGCGACATGAAGGCCGTGCAGGCCGGCGAGCTGCCGATCTCCAAGGTGTTCGTGAGCGAGGCGCCGCGTCCCCTGCCCGACGACGGCGTCCATGAACGCTGGGAGGACACCCCCGACGAGCTGCCCCCGGCAGACTTCGTGATGCGGGGGCGAGAGGACCAGGCGACCTTGGTCTACAGCTCCGGCACCGGCGGTCGCCCGAAGGGCTGCATCCTGACGCACGACAACTACCTCGAGCAGTACCGCACACTGCTCGCGCTCTTCCCTTTCGAGGTCGGGGACCGTTACTTCTCGGTCCTGCCGACGAACCACGCGATCGACTTCATGGTCGGCTTCGTCGGAGCCTTTGCCTGTGGCGCCACGGTCGTGCACCAACGGAGCCTGCGGCCGGAGTTTCTGCGCTGGGTGCTGCAGAACCAAGGCATCACCCACATGGCTGTGGTGCCGTTGATTCTCGAGGCCTTCGAGCGGCGGCTCCGGGAGAACCTCGAAGACAAGCACGAACTCGTCCAGCATCTCTTCGAGGGTGCTCGGCAGCTCAACGCGGCGCTCACGTTGCGCAAGCCCCGCCAGAAGCTGAGCAAGTGGCTGTGCAAGCCCGTGCACGACGCCCTCGGCCCCGACTTGCGGCAGCTCTTTGTCGGAGGAGCCTTCGTCGAGCCTCAGCGCGCTCAGCTCTTTTACGATCTCGGCATCCCCGTGGTCATCGGGTACGGCCTCACCGAAGCCTGCACGGTGCTCACCGTCAACGATCTCAAGCCCTTTCGGCCAGACACGGTGGGTCGGCCCCTCGAGGGCGTCGAGCTCGAGATCCGCGACGCCGACGCGAGCGGCATCGGCGAAGTGTGGGCCAAGAGCCGCACCGTCTTCGCGGGCTATCTCGACGACCCGGAGCAAACCGCCGAGGTTTTGCAGGACGGTTGGCTCCGGACCGGCGACCTCGGATGGATCGATCCCTCCGGACACCTGCACCTCGTTGGGCGTACGAAGAACATGATCGTTACCGCCGGCGGCAAGAACATCTACCCGGAGGACATCGAAAGCGCCTTCGAGGGTCTTGCCTGCGAGGAGCTCGCCGTGTTCGCCTCGGGTTATGTCTGGCGGGAGCCCGCCAGCGCGCGGCTCACCGACGAGGCGCTCTTCGCCGTCATCCGGCCCAAGGAAGGGGAACCGGCGGAGACGCTGCTCGAAGAGCTCCGGCGACGAAACCACAAGCTCCCCGACTTCAAGAGGATCGCCGGCGTACTGCCCTGGAGTGAGGAGTTTCCACGAACCGCCTCGATGAAGGTCAAACGGGGTGTCCTGGCCGAGCAGCTCCGGGAGCGAGCGCGTCGTGAAGACATCCGCCGGGTGAGCGGCTGAGGGCGCCATGAGTGACGAAGCCACCCTCGCGATCATCAACGGAGCCGCTGGCGGAGGGCGCTGCCGGGCGCGGGCCGACCAAGCCATCGAACGCTTGCGCCGCAGCGGCATGCGTCTCGAGGTCGAGGTGACGCAGGCTCCCGGTCATGCGACGGAGATCGCGCGGCGTGGCTACGCCGCCGGCCTGCGCCACTTCTTGTCCATCGGCGGCGACGGAACGAGCTACGAGATCGTCAACGGGCTCTTCCCGCGGGACGACGACGAGCCGGTCACGTTGGGCATCTGTCCGCTGGGCACCGGCAACTCGTTCCTCCGCGACTTCGGCGTTCGTGACGAGGACGCGGCGCTGTCCGCCATCGAGCGCGGTCGGACCCGCGCGGTCGACGTCATCCGGGTGCGGCACGCCGGCGGGGTGCTGCACTACATCAACCTCCTGACGACGGGCTTCGTGACAGACGCCGGCGATCTGACGAACCGCCGCTTCAAGGCGCTTGGCGAGGCCGGATACCTGGTCGCTGCCTTGGTGGGGCTCGTGCGTCTCCAGTGGCGAGTCGATCCGATCCGTATCGACGACGAGGAGTTCGGCGACGCGCGGCCCGCGGCGTTTCTCGTCTTCTCCAACAGCCAGTACACCGGCGGTTCGTTTCACATCGCGCCGCACGCCGACCCCTGCGACGGAAAGCTGGATGTGATCCGATCGGTGAAGATGGGACGCGGGGCGTTCGTGAAGAACCTCGTCGGCGCCTACCGCGGCAAGCACGTCGACGACCCGCGCGTGGAGGAGCGGCGCGCCCGGAAGGTCGAGTTCCTGCAGCCGTGCGAGCGGCTCGTGATGCTCGACGGCGAGATCCTCCCGCTCACGCTCCACTCCCTCGAGGTCCTCCCCGGAGCATTGCAGGTGATGGCATGACGAGCACGACGACCCCAACGAGAGAAGCGACGGCCGGGCATGATCCGGCCAACCCGAGCCATAGGCCCGTGCCGGGCGACTGGCGCGAGCTGCAACCGTCGCCCAAGGACCTCGCGCTCAGCGCGCTGGCGTGGACGACGGCGGGTTCCTGGCTGATGGGATGGGCGAGCGTGTTGACGCCCCTGCATTTGTTCGTCGGGCCTGAGCGGAAGGTGGTCGACAAGGCCAGCCGCGTGTTTACCCGCGGCATGGTCGCAGCGACCTTTTCGACCTGGAAGGCCTGGGTTCACCCCGATGTGCGTGACGACGAGCAGTACATCTTCGCTCAGAACCACATCAACCACTTCGACTTCGTGACGATGTACGCGGCCACCCCGCACTTCAAGCAGGGTCTCGAACTGGAGACGCACTTCCGCTACCCCGTCTACGGGCAGTTCATGAAAAGCCGGGGCACCATCCCCGTGCCGGCGGATCGCGAGAACCGATTGCCCGCCGTGCGCGAAGGGATGCGCCGAGAGCTCGAGCAGGGGCGCTCGGTTTTGGCGTTCCCCGAAGGCACGCGCACCCTCAACGGTCGCGTTGGTCCGTTCCGCAAAGGGGTCTTCGTGGCGGCCCGGGACATCGGCGCCAAGGTCGTGCCGACTGCCGTCTGCGGCATGTACGAGATCATGCGCAAGGGGTCGCTGCTGATTCGTCCTTTCGGAGACGTGCGCGTCTACATCGACAAGCCCGTGGACTTCGCCGGCGTCAGCGACGACGAGCTGCCGGCCAAGATCGACGAGGTGCGCGACGCCATCGTGCGTCGGGTCGACGAATACGCACAGGAGAAGCACGGATGGGAAGCGCAGCAATGAGCCCTGGCGCCGCCGATGGCCGTACGGAGCGGGCCTCGCGCAAGCGCGAGAACCGACGGCGGGCGATCTTGCAGGCTGCCCGGCGGACCTTTGCGCAGTCCGGGTTCCACCGCACCCACGTCAGCGACATCATCGAAGCCGCGGGCATCGCGCGCGGCACGTTCTACCTCTACTTCGAGTCGAAGAACGCGATCTTTCTCGAGCTCCTCGACGAGCTCATGGCGGAGCTCAAGCAGAGCATCGTCGGCGTCGACACGGACGAGGGCGCCCCGCCGGTGCACGAGCAGCTCGTGGGCACCGTGCGGCGGATTCTCGGGACCGTCGTCGAGAACCAGGCACTCACGCGTATCCTCGTTCGCGAGGCGGTGGGCCTGGGCGAGGACGTGGACGCGCGGCTGAAGGCCTTTTACGACAACCTCCTCGATTACATTCGCGAGGCCCTCGAAAACGGTCAGCGGATGGGCATTTTGCGCGCCCTCGACACGGAGCTCGCCTCGCTCTGCGTCTTGGGGACCATCAAGCAGCTCATGGAACAGCTCGTCATGGACGACGGAGAGCTAGGCCGCGACGTCGACCGGGTCGCCCTCGCGGTCCTCGACTTCAACCTCTTCGGATTGATGAAACGCTGATGGTACGTCCCCTCGATCCTCCCGAACGGATGCTGCTGGGTCCCGGTCCCTCCGACGTCTCGCCGGCGGTCTTGCAGGCGATGGCGAGGCCCACGATCGGGCATCTCGACCCTGCTTTTTTGCAGCTCATGGACGAGCTACGGGGGATGCTGCGCCAGCTCTTTGGTACCCGCAACGAGCTGACCTTGCCCATGAGCGGAACGGGCTCGGCAGGCATGGAGGCCTGCCTGGTGAACCTCGTCGAGCCCGGCGATCGGGTCGTCGTCGGTGTCAGCGGCGTCTTCGGCGGTCGCATGGCCGAGGTCGCCCGTCGCGCAGGCGCCGAGGTCGAGGAGGTCCAGACGCCCTGGGGGCGCGCCATCGATCCGGACGACCTGCGGGTGGGCGGCCACGCCAAGCTCCTGTGCGTCGTTCACGCCGAGACGTCGACGGGCGTGCTCCAGGACCTGGCGCCGCTTCGCGCGGTCGCGGACGAGCTCGGGGCGCTGCTCGTCGTCGATGCCGTGACCTCTCTCGGCGGCCTCCCCGTGGAGCTGGACGCGCACGGAGTCGATGCGGCGTATTCGGGGACGCAGAAGTGCCTCTCGTGTCCGCCGGGCCTCGCGCCGCTCAGCTTCTCGGTCCGCGCGCAAGAGGTCCTCAAGGCCCGGCGCTCGCCGGTGCAGAGCTGGTACCTCGACCTCTCCCTCATCGGGAAGTACTGGGGCGCGGAGCGCGCGTACCACCACACGGCCCCCATCAATCCGATCTACGGGCTGCATGAGGCGTTGCGTCAGGTCCTCGACGAGGGCCTGGAGGCGCGCTTCGAGCGCCACCGCCGCAACGCGAGGGCTCTGCGGGCGGGGCTTGAGGCGATGGGTCTCGAGCTGCCGGTGCCTGCGGCCGAGCGCCTCGATCCGCTAACGCTGGTGTCGATCCCCGACGGAGTCGACGACGGGCGGGTACGCCGAGCCTTGCTCGACGAGTGGGGGCTCGAGATCGGCGGCGGCTTGGGTGCTTTCAAGGGCAAGGCGTGGCGCATTGGGCTGATGGGCGCGTCGAGCACGCGCCGCCACGTGACCACGTGCCTGGCTGCTCTCGCCGACGTCCTTGGCCGCGGCGGCCATCCCCTCGCCGGCGACCCGCTTGCCGCCGCATCCGCACAGTACTGAGCGGCCGAGGACTGCAGCGACGTCGTGGCGCCTTGGCCGGCTTGGGAGCATGCTTCCGCCATGTTCACCGGGATCACCCGCGGGACCTTCCCCGTCGTCGCCGTCGAGCGCGCCCCCGACTTGCTCCGGTTCGTGGTCGACGTCGGCACGTATGGGGAAGGGCTCGAGGTCGGGGCGAGCGTGAGCATCGACGGAGTCTGCCAGACCGTCGTGGCCCTCGACGGCGGCCGTGCGACCTTCGAAGCCATCCGCGAGACGCTCGACAAGACGACGCTGTCGGAGCTGGAGGTCGGCGCGACGGTGAGTGCGGAGCGAAGCGCCCGGGTCGGAGACGAGATCGGCGGTCACGAGGTGTCCGGACACGTCACCGGCACCGGCACGATCGTCGAGGCGGCGAAGGCCGGACACGAGGTCGACCTGTGCATCGGCGTACCAGCGAAGTGGATGAAATACATCCTTCACAAAGGCTTCGTCGCTCTCGATGGCTCTAGCCTGACGGTGGGTGAGCGCAGCGACGAGGGCTGGTTCTGGGTGCACCTCATCCCCGAGACGCTCCGGATCACGAACCTCGGCCGCAAACCCGTGGGCGCGCGGGTGAACGTCGAGCTC
>JALVDI010000106.1 GCA_027009115.1 Polyangiaceae bacterium
TCGTCGCCCCGAGGTGCGGCGCCCCAATACCAGCGCCGCCATGGGTTCCAGCGATCGCCTTCGACGACGCTCGTGAGGTTCTGGCGAAACTCGACCATGTCCGGCGGGATCTGCGCCACCGCCCAGCGCTCCGCATAGTAGCGGATCCCTTCGGGAGGCCCGCGCCAGCTACCCATCGAGACGTGGCCGTCGTCGTGGACGGCGACCGTGGCGGCCCAGGGCTTTGGCGGCAGGTAGACCCGCCCGGCGCTCATCATCCCGAACTCGCCGTGAAGCGATTGGAAGCCTCCGTTGAAGCCCGCGACGACGCGGCGGAGCGTCTCCGGGTCCCGGGGGATCATTCCCGGCGCTGTGGCGCCCGTGGCGCTCTCGGGTTCGCGGGTGCCGCTCATGATGCGGAGTTGCACCGCGCGAGGATCCCACACGGCCAGGTAGACGCGCGTGAACGGACGCTCTGGATCGACCTGGAGAAAGGTCGTGAAGAACGCCGGCGGTGCGTTGGGGTAGGCACGCACGAAGGGGTCGTCGACGATGGGGATCCACTCGCCCTCTCCGCGTGCCGGCTCCTCGATGATCGGCTCGACCGGCGCCGGCGGCCAACCCAGCTCGGGATCGGTCACGGCAAGCTCCGCGCGCCGGCGGCTCTCCTGCTCCGTCATCGCGACGCCGAGATCCGTCGCTGCCTCCGCGGCGGTGTCGGGGGCACCCGCGAGCGCGTAGTACGTCCGCTCCAGCCAATCCTTGATCGCGAAGACGCGGGACTCGAGCCACGCGATCGGTTCGGGACCGACGAAGGAGAGATCGCGGACGGTGTCGACGACCCAGGTGATCGTCCCCGGCATCCCTTTGTCCCGTGGCTGCAGCTCGACGCGCTCCTCGCCTTCCAGAACCCGCGGCTCGCGCACGTCCACGCGGACGATCCCGTCGTCCATAGCCGCGACGAGCTCTCCGCCAGCGTCGCGCAGCTCGAGCCGGTCGGCGGGTTCCTTCAGACCGAAACGGGTGACGCCGAACCCCACCGCGCGTCCGGTCTCCTGCAGGTTGGTGATCGCGTTCTGCACTCGCGCTCGCCGAGGCCACCCCTCCGTCACACGGGCGGGCTCCCCCCGAAGGTCGATGACGGTGAAGGCGTCGAAGCTGCCTCCGACCCGAGTGGCAAAGGCCACATGGTCCTCCCCGACCCGCACGAGGTCGAGCTCGTCCGCGCTGCCCGACCGCGTGAGGTTGCGCAAACCGCGGAGCGCCAGGACCTCGCCATCCGAACCCAGCCGCGCCGCCACGAAGTAGACATCCGCCGGTGCCCCCGGCGACACGCGCCCGAGGAAAAGCGCCGAGCGATAGCGGAGGGGCCCGCCTCCCCCCCACCACGACACGCTCCCTCGGTCGACCTCGACCTGGTCGGCGAGCGCCGCCGCCAGGGAGTCCTCCGCCGAACCCTCGCTGACGCGGTCGCGAGCACCCACCGCGAGCCAGGCCGCGGCGACGAGCAGCCCGGCGACCGCTACCCGCCTCCGTCGCCGCAGATGCTCGCTCGGGCGCAATGCCATCCCCGGACCTACTAGCACGGGCCTGCGCTCACGAACACGCCGGGGCTGCGCAAGAACAGCACAGCGTCCTCCTCTGCAGCGGCGCGAACGACGCTGGTAGCGCCCGCGTGGCTCTGCTATGGCGTCCCGTCGGACGCGACAGGTGTCCGAGACCGAAGGAGAAGCATGCTTCGCCAGGTGACGACGATGGCCCTCGCGGCCGCTCTGATGGGGACGGTGACCGCCGCCGCCCAGCGGGGACGCGGGCGTAGAGCCCCGGTGGATCCCGAGCAGCCTCGGGTGTCGCTCCGCGACCTCGATCGCATCGTGCCCAAGCTTCAAAGCCCGAACCCCGACGAGGTCCGTGAGGCCATCGATCTGCTCAGCGTGATCGATCGCCCCGAGGTGGTGCCGCCCCTCGCGGAGTTGCTCCGCGCCGGCCAGCCCGACGCCATCACCGACCGGGCGCTCGAAGCGCTCCGCGGCTTGGCGGCGCCGGAGTCGATCGAGGTACTGACGGAGTTCCTCCATCACCGCCGGGTGGCGGCCCGCCGGCGCGCCTACCAGGCGTTGGCGGCCATCGACGATCCGCGGATCCCTCGCTTGCTCGAACGGGGGCTGCGCGACAGCGATCGCAGCGTGCGTGGGGCCGCCGCCCTCGCCCTCGGAGAGATCGGGGCGCGCCAGTCCCTCGACATCCTTTTCCGGGCCTTTGAACGCGGCGTGGTCGAGGCGGCGATCGCGATTGGCAAGCTCGGCGATGCGGCCGCCATCGAGCGTTACGGCGAGTTCCTCGGACGCGAGCCGCTCGGAGTGATGCTCTCGGGCTACCGCGAGTTCCTCGGACGTCGGGACATCCCACACGACAGCAAGAAGGCGATCGTCGAGCGCCTCGGAGAGGTCGCTGGCGTCATGGTGCGTCGCTTCCTCGGCGAGTACCTCGCCAGCCTGCCGGAGCGGACCCGCAACCGGCAGATCCGCGAACTAAAAGTGCTCCTTCAGGAGACGATCGCGCGCATCCCCGAGGAGGCGACGGGCACCCGGGTCGCTCCGGCCACCGAGCAAGGAGGTGCGTCGTGAACCGCCTCTGTGCGATCGCGCTGCTCCTCCTGGGCTGCGGCCCGGCCATCAACACGACGGCCTTCAGCCACCGCTTCCCCGACAACCAGCCCGAGGACCTCGCGCCAGTCCTCGCGGCCACCCGCGCCGCCCGCCCGCCCGCGCTCCGCAACGCCTCCGGCCAACCCCTGATCGTCGCGACGACCCAGCGTGAGGAAGACCATGAGCGCCGCCTCCTCGCGCTGCGTCCGAGTGGGGAGGAGCTCTGGAGCGTCCCCTTCGACGCGGCGACGCGCCCCGAGGTGCTCGGCGACGTCATCATGACGAGCACCCGGAGCGAGGTGGTGGCCCTCGACCTCGCGGACGGTCACGTGCTCTGGCGGCGCGACAGCGAGAGCCTCGCCTACGTGGGGGCGAGCCGCAGTGGCGACACGATCCTCTACGTGCTGTCCGTCGGCGCCGCGGGGGGCGCCACCCGTGTCGGACGACTGCACGCCGTCGACGCCCGCACCGGCCGCAAGCGGTGGGGCTACGAAATCGCCGGCGTGCTCGGGCGCCCAGAAGCCTACGGCGGCTACGTCTTCGTGCCCTGGGACCGGCAGAACATTGCGATCCTCGAGGTCGCTACGGGGATCGAACGCGCCCGCCTCCGCAGCACCGACGACGTCATCGCGTGGGTGCGTTCGCATCCCAGCGGCGTGTACTACGGCAGCCGCGGCATCTACCACTTCGACGAGCGCTCGGCGAGCGGCGTCAAGGGCGAGTCGACCTATCGTCCTCCCCCAATCCCCGACGCTCCGCGCGACCCCATGGTGGAGGACGACGCCTTCTTTCCCATGCCCGGAAGCCGCTCCGCCCGGGGCCGCATCCGCATCTACTTCGAACCGGAGGGCGTCGAGGATGGGAGCATCCGGGTCGTGGGCGATCGCTTCTACTACATCTACTATCGCTACGTCTTCGCCTTCGACTCGTCCGACCGGATCGTCTGGGCGCGCATGCTCCCCGGCGATATTTTGCGGGCCGACGTGGTGCCCCGGGGGCTGGTGACGCTCAGCGAGAACGGCGAGCTTCGTCTGCTCGACGCGGCGTCAGGGGGCGACATCTGGACCGGGGGCCACGAGGCCTCGTTGGCCTCGGCGGACCTCGACCTCGGCAGCTTCGACCCGGGCGGTGAGCCGGCCGAGGCAGCGGGCCTCGAAACGGCCTTGGCGGAGATCATCGGCGACCCGGACAACCGGCTGGTGGCTGCCCGCGCCTACGCCGTCGAGTTGCTCGCGCGCCGGCCGAACCCCGCCATCACCCAGCTCCTGCTCGACCTCTACGCACAGCGCGCCGTGCCGGGCGCGGTCAAGGAGGCCATCGCCAACGCCCTCCGCGTCCGCACCACGGGGACCGAGCATCTCGTCGCCGCCCTCGATCAACACTACGACTACCTCGACGAGACCCCCGTGCCGCCCCTCGATCTCTTGGTGCCGGCGCTCCTCGAGCAGCGCAAGACCGAGGCCGTCTCCGGTCTCGTCGGCCACATGCTCGATCACGAAACCCCGGCGGCGGTCCTGCCCTTGGTCATTCGAGGGATCGTCGAGCTCGGCGACGCCTCGGTGGTGCCGCCCCTCCGGGACTTCCTCGTGCTCTATCACGCGGACTCGACCTTCAGCGAAGCCCCCCAGGCCCTCGCCATGGCCGCCGAGGGTATCTACCGTCACGGCGGCGACGAGGGACGGGCCCTGCTCCAGGCGCTCGGGGCCGAAGGCAAGACCATCGCACCGCTCAGAGCAGCGATCGGCGGCATCTTCGAGCGCGAGGCGCAGGAGGCGGAAGCGGCGGCCCGCGCCGAAGCCGAGGCAGAAGCCGCCGCCGCCGCCGAGGCGGCCCGACGCGCTCAGGCCAGCCGTCCTGGCCGGCTCTCGCAAGCGCAGATCAACGAGGTCTTCGTCGCTCGGACGGACGCGCTGCGGGCGTGCGTCGAGCAGGAGCTCGAGCGCAACCCACGCCTTGGCCAGATCCGCTTTGTGTTCATCCTCGACAGCCAGGGAGTCCCGAGCGAGTTCCGCTTCGCCCCCAACACCTCGGAGTTCGTCGCCTGCGTCCAGCCCATCGTGACGGCGTTGCGCTTCCCGCCGATCCGCGAGCGGCGACAGCGGGCGACCTTTACCGTCAACCTCCGGGCTCGGTCCCGTGCGCCGGAGCCGAGCGAACCGCGCGACCGCTTCTGGTGGTCACGCGCGCAGCGGCGCGCAGAGCAGGCCGGGGCCAGCGAGGTCGGGCGGCCCTGGTGGGAGGTGCGCCAGGCCGCAGCGCCGAGCCAGCCGACGCGCCCGCCCGAGGACGCGGGCTCGACCGAGGACGATACGCCTTGGTGGATGCAGGAGGACTCGAACGCGGGAGACTCGAGCGACTCGAACGCGGGCGACTCGAGCGACTCGAGCGCGGGCGACTCGAGCGACTCGAGCGCGGGCGACTCGAACGCGAGCGACTCGGACGAGCAGCCCTGGTGGCTCCCAGCCGAGTGAACCCGGCCGCAGAGCCGGGGCGCGGGGCGAACCGCATCGGCCCATCGAGCGCCCTGGCTCAGCCCCCTCGGAGGGAAGCCTCCGCCGCGACGAGGGCCCGTAAGACCTTCGCGCAGGGCTCCTGGAGCGCTGGCTCGAAGCGGTCGGGATGCACGCTCCGAACGAGCCGTCGCAGCGCGGCGCGGGCCTGCCGAGGGCTTGCGCCCGCGGGCAGGTCGAGTAGCCGGTACTGGCTCGCTCGCTGACGGATCTCGCGCTGCTTGCGCAGGAGCAACGCGTAGTCCCCGCGGCGCGCCGGCCCCACCCAGCCCAACGTTCGCCACACCAGGAGCGCACACTGAGCCCGAGGACTCTCTCCGGCCAACCCAAGGAGATCGCGGCCCCAGGCCCCTGTTCGAAGCGCCACGAGCATCGCCCGCTCCTCCGGGTAGAGCGCCGCTCCACCCAGCTCGCGCTCCGCCTCGGGAGAAAGGCGCCAGTACCCTTTGCGCAGCCACTGCACGGTCCGCGGGCTCGGCCGAACAACCTTCCGTAGCGCCGCGAGCAGCAGATCGGCGGTGTCCCAGGGTTCGACGTTCGCCGAGCCGACCTCCGCGGCCTCGAAGCGAAGCGCCACCCGCGGCCAGGCTATCAGAGTGCTCATGCGACGCCGCATCTGGCACCGGAGCGCGTGGGACAGCTCGGGGCGCGACACGCGTCCTTCCGCCAACCAGCGCCCGCCGATGGGGCCGCCTTCAGAGCTCCGAGGCCCCTCCCCGCTGGCGGCCGGAAGGAAGCGCCCCAGCCGGTTGGCGTCCGGAACCCAGACGTTGACCACGCGCCCTGCGTTGAGGGAGACCCGGCCCTGCACTCGGTGCTTGCCTCGTGGATTCACGCGCAGCGTCCCGGTCGCCTGACTCCGCGCGAGGCGCAGGAGCGCGCGGCCCAGAATACTCACCGCCGGCGCGTGTCGTTCCACTCTCCGAGCTAGCCTCGGACTCAGCGACGGAGCCAAGTTTTCGGCAAGGATGGCCCGCAGGGTCGCTCGCGGACGCCCTCCTCAGCGCAGGTAGCGAGGGTCGTCGGGGAGGAGCGCGAGGGTGTCCCGGAGCTCCCCGTAGCGGGTGCGCAAGGTGCCGGGGGCGATCCCGTAGCGCCGGGCGACCTCCAGTTGGGTCGTGCGGCGACTAGGGTCGAGCATCGCGATGGCGTACTCGACGGCCGCCGCGTAGACCTCGGGCTTGCGCGCGCGGGTGGCGCGGCACTCGTTGAAGTCCTCCCAGAGCGCCCGGGCGCCCTCGATCTGCCGTCGGGTGAACCCCGCGGCGCTCATCTCGCGCTCAAAGGCGCCGCGCACCGCGAGAGCGAACGCCCCTCCGCCCCCCCAGCCCTGCGGAGCCGCACCCTCGGGCTTGCGCTGGGGCGCGCCGGCACCGATCCAGTGGACCAAGCGCGCGTGATCCCCGTTGCTCGGAGCGAGGCGGCGTGCCTCCTCCGCGAGCTGCCGGGCCTCCGAGAGACGGCCCAGGCGCGCCAAGCAATGGGCGAAGCTCGCGACGATCTCGTCGTGCTCCGGCTCCAGCGCGTACGCCCGAGCGAGGGGCCTCTCCGCTTCCTCGGGGCGACCGAGCGCCACGTCCAGGAGGTGGCCGAGGTTGTGGAGGTACCACGGCATCTCGGGTGCGCTGCGGAGAGCCCGCCGATAGCTCGCGACCGCGGCCCGGAAGTTGCCAAGGAGCGCCTGCGAGAGCCCCATCAGAGCGTGCGGCACATCGTCGTCCGGGCACGCGCGCAGGACGTGCCGCAGATGCAGCGCGGCGCGCCATGGATGCCGTTCGAGCCGCAACTCGGCCAGGTGGCGGTGCGCGAAGACGGCGTCGTCGCCTTCGGCGACCTCGACGAGGCGATCCAGGAGCGTCTCGGCCTCGGTGAGCCGACGCCGCTCGAGGGCGTCCTCGGCGCGGCGGCGGAGACGTTTCGAAGCGGTCTCCTGCGGCTCTTTCATCGCCCCGACGTATAACCAGGGGCCCGTGGCGCCGCAAGGCTCGCCACCGACGGCGTCAGCCGGCCGACTTCCGGAAAATGAGCACCGAGAAGCCGCCGAACCACCGCAACGGCGAGGCGACGAGCTTGCGCTCGGCGAGGGCCAGCGCCTCACGGAGAATGGGAATTCGATGCACGAACGCGGCAGGCGTCAGCACGCGCACGCCGCGCACGTCGACCAACTCGAGGGAGGGAGGCGCGACCCGCGGGCCGACCCACGGAAGATCCCAGCGCGTGTAGACGTCCGCCTCGGTCTTGCCGTCTGCGATGGGCTGAGGACCCGCGACGCGCTTGGCCAGATAGCGCAAGCTCAGCGGGTTGTAGAGCTCGACGACCACGTGGCCCCCCTCTCGGGTAACGCGGGCCGCCTCCGCCAGCGCCGCCGGGAGATCCGGCACGTGGGCGAGCACCTTGAAGCTGCACACGAGGTCGAAGCTCGCATTGGGGAAGGGGAGCTGCGTGACCGACGCCAGCGAGACATCCAGCCCGCGATCCCGCGCCTTGGCGATCATGCCCGGCGAAAGGTCGACCCCATGGGCTCGGCGCGCGACCGCCGCCAGCCGCTGGAGGATGAGACCGGTGCCGCAGCCGAGCTCGAGGACGTCGGCGCCCTCTGCATAGGGGGCGACGATCTCCATCTCGAGGTCGTCGATGAGCCCGTGGTAGCCGCGACCGCGCTCGCGTTCGTAACCGGCCGAGAAGTCGTCGTAGTAGCGCTGGCTCGTCTTGCTCATGAGGAAAGGACGCTGTCGTACACTTCTTCGTAGGCGCGCGCCATGCGGCACGGATCGTGTTCCGCAAGGACCTTGGCACGCCCGGCAGCGCCGACGTCCGCCGCGCGCGCTGCATCGTCGAGCAACTGGCTCAACGCTTCGCGCACGGCGTCCGTGTCGGGCGCCACGGCGACCGCCCCGCCACCGGCGGCGAGCTCCTCGGCTGGGGTGCCTTCCGCTACGATCACGGGGCGCTCCATCGACATGGCCTCGAGGAGCACCAGGGGGTAGTCCATCTTCGCGTAGAGCGTCTCGCTCGGCAGCGCGACCACGTCCGCCGTGCCCAACAGCCCATGGATGTGCGGCGTCTCTCCAAACCACGACACCCGGGGGCCCAGCTGGCGATCGGCCCACGCTCGCAGCTCGGCCTCGACCGAGGCCGCCCGTTCGGTCTTCGCTCGGCAAGCCATCACCAGGTGCGTGTCGGGCAGCCCGGCGACCGCCTCGAGGACGCGGCGGCCACCTCCTCCGAACTCGAGGTCCCCCGGGTAGACCACGAGCGGTCCCGGAGGAAGCCCCAGCTGGGCCCGCACGCGGATACGTTCCCCTTGACTCGGCACCTCGATGGCGGGGATGGCCGGCGGGATGCGACGAGCCGGGATGCCGGCGGCGCGAAGACGCTCCTCCGTGTGGGCGCTGAGCACCACGTTGACGTCCGCGAAGAGCACTCGGGCCAGATCCACCTCCGCCGGAGGCGCCGAGCACAGGGTCTGGACCGTGGGCCTGCGCCGCGCCCTCGCCGTCAGCCTTGCCGCCGCGCTGCTCCGAGGGTTGGGGGCGAAGAAGAAGTGCCAGAGCTTCGATCGCCGCTCGAAGCCCAGGGCCGCCAGAACTCGCAGGTTGTCGAGAAGCGGCGGCCCGAAGCCGCCGGCTCCGGGCCCGTAGACGGGTAGAGCCTCGGCGCCTTCGGGGGGCGCGGCGCCGGCTCGCACCATCACCCGCCCCCGATACCGGCGCAGGTGGCTGGCGACGTCACGGACGAGGTTCTTGCTGCTGTCGTTCCAGGGCGGCTGGACCGGCTTGGAGACGAAGAGCACGTGGGCCATGCCGGGGTCTACAGCACATCTCAACAACGATCGTCAATCGATCCGTCGACCGATGCCGCACGCGCGAGCCGAGCGAATGCCGAGGTTGTTTGAAACGAGAGAACCGATCAGCGAGGGCGTGGGCTCCGGCAGTCCGTTGACCGCCGCGGGCGAACATCTTAGGGCAAGGGCATGGCCGAACCCGACGACCCCGAAACCATCCACGAGGAGCAGGACACGGACGCGGGCGAGCAGCGCCGCCGTCGCCTCGAGGGGATCTTCCGCGAAGCCTTCCGCCGCGCCATCGAGAAGGGAGTCGAGGCCGGAGTCGGTACGCTGAGCCGCGCAGACAAGGCCGTGCGCGGCGTGGTCGACGACGTGCCCCTCCCCAAGGAGGTGCTCGCCTACTTCTTCCAGCAGATCGACGAAACCAAGAACTCGCTCGTCCGGGTCGTCGCCGGGGAGGTCCGGGACTTCCTCGAAGCCACCGACATCGCGAGCGAGTTGCAACGAGTGCTTACGAGCCTGTCGTTCGAGATCAAGACCGAAGTCCGTTTCATTCCCAACGACGCGGGCACCGGCGTCAAACCTCAGGTCCGCGCCAAAGCGGCGCCGAAGGTCACCCGCGCGAGCAAAGCCCCCCCGCCACGGGATGACGAAGAGGAGTGAGCGAGAGGACACCCGCGCCCCTGACCGTCACTCCGCGCTCGTTTCGTCGTCGGCACCGGGCCGGAAGTTGCGCGGGTCGAATACGTCGTCGGGCGACGGCCTTCCCGGGTTGGCCAGCTCGCTGGGACCAGGGCTCGCCTCGCGGCCCGCGGTCTCCGGGTTGAAGCCCTCCGGGGCGTTTGGTGGCGTACGACGGGCGTTCGCCGCGCCACCGCGGACCCGGCGGATGCGGACCGTGTTGATCACGACATCGGTCAAGGGGCGGTTGTCCTCTCCTTGGGGAACACGGGCGATGCGCTCGACGATCTCGACGGGGCGGCACTGCCCGAAAATCGTGAAGCGGCTGTCGGCGTCGAGGTCCGGGCGCGGTCCATCGGTGATGAAGAACTGCGCGCCGTTCTCGTCCACGTCGCTGCTGGCCATGCAGAGCTGGCCGGCGCGGTCGTGTCGGAGCATGTCGTTGGGCTCATCGGGGATGGAGTACCCGATGGGGCCATCGCGGCCGCGAAGGTAATCGCCGCCCTGGATCAGGTAATCCGGGATGACCCTGTGGAAGATGGTCCCGTCATAGTAGCGGAAGCGGCGCCATTGGCCGTGCCGCGCATCCCACCACGGGCGTAGGCCCCGCGCGAGGCCGACAAAGTTCGCGACGGTGTTCTCGGCCTTCTCGGTGAAGAGGTCGCAGAACATCGTCCCCAGGCTCGTGTTGATCTCGGCCACGAGCGTCCCGTCGGTGCCAAGGCCTTCGACGGCCTCCTGGATCGTGAACTCGCCGGCCTCCGGATCGGGCTCGGTGGGTTCGAGGATGAGGTTCTCGTACTGCCGGTCCTCCTGGGCGCGGGCCGCCTCCGCCCGACGGCGCATCTCGGGGGTCGCCGAGATCACCTCGTAGCCGTCCTCGGTACGCGGGTTGGCGGCCACCTCGGCGGCGCGCGCCACGCTCCCTCCCGGGGCCCGCGCGAGGCCGCCTTGCTCTTCGGCCTCCTCCTCGCAGCCCTCGCACCCAAAGGTAGAGGCCAGAGCGACCAGAAGCATCGTGAAAGAGAAACGCGCCATGAAGCTCACCTCGGGCTCGCCCCAGGCGGGGCGGCCCTCCTCGAAGTAACACAGGGGACGAGGGCGGCAACTTGGAGCGACTCGCGGCAGCCCGGAGCGATGGGTCGTCCGCTCCAGTGCCGTGATGGATCCCGGTCGCGAGGGTGCCCTGAGGGGCTGCCGCTGAGCGGGTGAATCTTGGGGGGTTTCGAGGGGCGATGCGCCGCGCAGGCGTGTGCTCTCGGCGGAGAGGTCGTTCAACGGGCTGCTATGCTGTCGAGGTGACGCGGCCAGGCAGCGGGCGGGTTCAGCTCATTGGAACGGGGCCCGGCGATCCGGCGCTCCTCACCGTGCGGGCCCGAGAATGCCTGGCCGAAGCGGACGTCGTGCTCCACGACGCCCCACTGCCCCCAGACCTCCTCGCCCTCGCCCCCGCGGACGCCGAGCTCCGCTACGTCGGACCGGGCGCGATGGAGGGGGCAATGCGGCAAGCGGCGGAGGCGGGCCAGACCGTTGTCCGACTCGAGGGTGGCGACCCCTTTCTTTTCGGTCACGGCCTCGAAGAGGCGGCGACCCTGGCGGCGGCGGGGATCCCCTTCGAGGTCGTCCCCGGCGTGCCCGCCCCTCAGGCCGCGAGCGCCTACGCGGGGCTGGCTCTCACGGGCCCCGGGGCCGCGAGCGTGGCCTACCTGAGGGTAGCGGAGCCCGCCGAGGAGAAGGGGGGCGAGCACGACTGGAGCAAGCTCGCGACGGCGACGCCAACGCTGGTGATCGTTCTGGAGACGCGGACGCCGACGATCGCGGGGATCATGAACCGGCTGGTCGAACATGGCCGCTCGCCTTCCGCCCCGGCGGCGGTGGTGCAGTCGGCCTCCCTCCCTACGCAAAGGACCCTCGTCGGGACCGTCGGAGACCTCGCTGCACGCGCCGGGGCGGCCGAGATCGGCTCCCCCAGCCTCATCGTCGTCGGCGAGCTCGTGCGCTTTCGGGAGCGCCTGCGCTGGTTCGACACGCGCCCGCTCTTCGGCCGGGGCGTGCTCATCCTCCGCGCGCCGCACCAGGCCCGGGCTCTGGAGAGGGCCGTGCGCGCCCATGGCGGCCGCCCGATCCTTGCGCCCACGATCGCCATCGAACCGCCCACCGACCTCGCTCCCCTGCGCGAGGCGGCGCGCACCGTGGGCCACTACGACTGGGTGGTGTTCACGAGCCGCAACGCGGTCGAGGCCTTTTGGGAGGCTCTGGAGGCCACCGGCGGCGACACGCGACGCCTGGGAGCAGCACGTGTCTGCGCGGTCGGACGCAAGACGGCGGCGGCCCTCGAAGGCCGCGGCATTCGTCCCGACCGCGTGCCCTCGAAGGAGCGCGCCGACGGCATCGTGGCGACCCTCCTCGCCGAGCTCCAGCCGAAGAGCCGGGTGCTCTGCCCCCGCGCTGAAGAGGGGCGCGAGATCGTCGGGCGAGGACTGCGGGAGGCGGGCCATCGAGTGACCGAGGTCGCCGCGTACCGGACGGTCCCCGCCGGCGATCCGACGAGCCTCCGCGGGGCGCTCGGGGACGCCGATGCGGTGATCTTCACCTCGCCGTCCACGCTCCGAAACCTCCTGGCGTGCTTGGACGAGGACGAGCTGGCAGGCAAGACCTTGGCGAGCATCGGCCCCGTGACCAGCCAGGCCCTCGCGGCCGCAGGGCTGGCGGCGGACGTGGAGGCGCCCCAGCCGACGATCGAGGCGCTGGTCGAGGCCCTCGTCAGGCACTATGAGCGTCCGTCATGAGCCTTCGGCGTGTCCTGCTGTTGTTCGTCGGTGCCGCCGGCTGCGGCGACGCCCTCGCCCAGGATCCCATCGACGTGGGCCTCGCGGAGCTGCCCTGCGCTTCGGGGCCCGCGGCCCCCGGGCAGCCCTGGGAGAGCGCCGAGTGGCCTCCCTTCGAAACCCCCGGGTGCGCCTGGCTCCGCTTCGATGGCCGCCAGACCTACCGCATCGAGCACGAGCTCGGGCGGCGCCCCCGGAGTGTGGGGCTCTACCTCTCCTTCGAGGAGGCCGGGGTCGCCTCCGCGCCCTCCGCCGGGGACGCGACGCGCATCCTCGAGGTGGGCCCGGATGCGGTGACGATCCGCAACGGCACCCATCAGGACTTCTTCCTCAAGGTCGTGCTGGAGTGAAGCGGCTGGAGCTCGACGCTGCCGCCGAGCGCTCCGTCGGCCAGCTCCGCCTCTTCGGGGCGATGCTCATCGTGGCCATGAGCGCCGTCCTCGTGGCGCAAGGAGTCGGACCGGTGGGGTGGGTGCTCATCGTGAGCGCCTGGCTGATCGCCGCCGCCTGGGTCATGGCGTTTCTGCGGAGCCGACGCCGCCTGCGGGAAGCCGACGCCCACTACCTCGAACTAGGCTCCGACGCCCTGCGCATGGTCCGCGGCAGCGCCCGCATCGAAGTCTCCTGGGCAGACGTCGTCGAGGTCGAGGTCGACGAAGAGCGGCTGGTCGTCTGGGTCTGCTTGCGAAGCGGGCCCCCGGTCAAGGTCGAGCCGGTGTGGCGGGGCGTCGGCCTCCACGAGCTCGCCGCCCTCCTCCAGGATGCCGCCTTGGGCGGCGCCCACTAGAATTCGCAGCCGAGGAACGAGCGACACGATGCCCGAATTCGAGGACGACGCCGAGGCGGGGGTCATCACCCGGACCCGACCCGACAAGAAGGTCCAGCGCCCCCGGCTCTACAAGGTGCTGATGCACAACGACGACTACACGACCCGCGATTTTGTCGTGTGGGTGCTTCAAACGATCTTCCGCAAGAGCGAGAACGAGGCCGTTCGCGTGATGCTCCACGTGCACCACAACGGGGTGGGAGTCGCCGGCCTCTACACTCGGGAAGTCGCCGAGACGAAGATCGCCAAGACGGAGCGGCTCGCGCGGGAGAACGAGTTCCCGCTGAAGCTCACCATGGAGCCCGAAGAGGACGCCGACTGAGGCGAGCCGGGCGGCGACGCCCCCTTTACATCGGGGGCCTCGAGCCCCATCTCTGGGAGTCAGATGCCAGGACCGATCATCGCGCGCGAGCTCCAGGCGACGCTGCGCAAGGCTTTCGACGACGCGGCCCGTGAGCGGCACGAGTACGTGACCCTCGAGCACCTCCTGCTGGCGCTCCTCGACGACCCCAAAGCGAAGCGCGCCATCGAGGCTCTCGGCGGCAACCTCTCCCGCCTCCGACGCAAGCTCCAGAGCTTCCTCGCCGAGCAGAGCGAGCGCATCCCCGACGGTCATCCAGCCGAACCGCAGCAAACCCTCGCCGTCGAGCGGGTGCTCCAGCGCGCGGCGATCCACGCCATCTCGTCCGAGCTGAAGACCATCGACGGCGGCAATGTGTTGATCCAGCTCTTCAAGGAGCAAGACTCGCACGCCGTGTGGCTGCTCTCGCAGGAGGGCATCAGCGCCTTCGATCTCAAGCAGTACGTTTCGCATGGGATCGGCCGCGACGGCATGAGCGAGAGCGACGCGCTGAGCGTGCCGTCTCAGGTCGAGGACGAGGAGGCCGAAGACGGAGCACGCCCCGACCCCCTCGAAGCGTTCGCGACCGATCTGCTGGCGGAAGCAGCCGCCGGACGCATCGACCCGCTGATCGGCCGCGACCTGGAGCTCGAGCGGACGATCCAGGTGCTCTGCCGGCGACGGAAGAACAACCCCGTGTACGTTGGGGAGCCTGGCGTTGGAAAGACGGCGATCGCCGAAGGGCTCGCCCTGCGCATTCATGAGGGGGCGGTCCCGGACGTGCTGCGGGACGCCAAGATCTTCGCGCTGGACATGGGCGCGCTCCTGGCGGGCACGAAGTTCCGAGGACAGTTCGAGGAGCGGCTCAAGGGGGTGATGCGCCGACTCCAGGAGATCGAGGGAGCGATCCTCTTCATCGACGAGATGCACACCATCGTCGGGGCCGGCGCGACGACGGGCAGCTCGATGGATGCTTCGAACATCCTCAAACCGGCACTCGCCAGCGGCAAGCTGCGCTGCATCGGCTCCACGACGTTCACCGAGTTCAAGCACATCGAGCGCGACCGGGCGTTCGCTCGGCGCCTTCAGAAGATCGAGGTTCTCGAACCTAGCGAGGCCGAGACGGTACAGATCCTCGAAGGGCTCCGATCACGTTACGAAGCCCACCACGACGTAAGCTACGACGACGACGCCATCGAGGCCGCCGTGCGTCTCGCGGCCAAGCACATCGTCGAACGCTTTCTGCCCGACAAAGCCATCGACGTCATCGATGAAGCCGGCGCCGCGGACCGCATGAAGAACGAGGGCGAGCGTACGCGCCGCGTGACGGTCGCGGACGTCGAGCGGGTCGTCAGCAAGATCGCCCGCGTCCCCGTCGAGCAGGTCACCGCCAAAGAACGCGACCGGCTCAAGGAGCTTCGCCCGACGCTCGAAGCGCAGATCTTCGGGCAGGAGGACGCCATCGAGCGCGTCACGGACGCCATCACCCTCTCTCGGGCCGGGTTGCGGGCGGATCGCAAGCCCATCGGCAGCTTCCTCTTCGCCGGTCCGACGGGCGTCGGCAAGACCGAGCTCGCGCGCCAGCTTGCGCGCGCAATGGGGGTGGAGTTGCACCGCTTCGACATGAGCGAGTACAGCGAACGCCACACCGTCTCTCGCTTGATCGGCGCGCCTCCCGGCTACGTGGGCTTCGACCAAGGGGGACTGCTCACCGACGCGGTCCGCAAGCACCCGCACTCCGTCGTCGTCCTCGATGAGATCGAAAAGGCCCACCCGGACCTCTTCAACATCCTGCTGCAGGTGATGGACAACGCCAGGCTCACCGACAACAACGGCCGGGAGGCGGACTTCCGCAACGTGGTGCTCATCATGACGACGAACGCCGGGGCGGCCGAGGCCGCCGAGAAGGTGGTGGGCTTCGGCTCCGACGGCGCCGACCATGTTCAAGAGTTCCAGCGCAGCCGGGCCAAGAGCGCCATCGAGCGGATGTTCACGCCGGAGTTCCGCAACCGACTGGACGCGGTGGTCTTCTTCTCGGGCCTCACCGAAGAGGTCATCCGCAAGGTCGTCGACAAGGAGGTCGCGCTGATGGCGGAGCTGCTGGAGCCCAAGGGCGTCACCGTCGAGCTCAGCGACGCCGCGCGCGCATGGCTCGCCGCGCATGGCTACGACCCGCGCATGGGGGCGCGACCCATGGCTCGTCTGATCGAGCAGGAGCTCAAGAAGCCCATCGCCAAGGCACTGGTCTTCGGGGAGCTTGCGGAGGGAGGCGTTGCGGCGGTCGATGTGGTAGACGACGCGCTGGCCATCACCTTTCGCTGATGT
>JALVDI010000107.1 GCA_027009115.1 Polyangiaceae bacterium
CTACCTCCAGCTCCGCGTCGCTCGCCTCGCCGACCTCGTGCGCGCCTCGGTCATGGCGGAAGCCTCCGGCGGCAGCTTGCTGCGACGCTATGGGGGACGCCTCGAGATCGGCGCCGGGCCCATCGCGGGGATGCTCGACCTGGCCGTGCACTACGGCCTCGCCGCGGGGATGCTGCGCGCGGACCAAAAGCGCTACATCGAACATCGGGCCGGAGGCTCGGTGTATCTGAGCGTGAACCGACACTGGCGCTTTCGCCTCATGGCCGACGCTCTCGCAGGCGGCCCTACGAGCGCGATGCTCGTGCAGGCGCAGCTGATCTGGGCGCTTTGAGCGATCCTTGGAGTTCTCTGAGGACCCTCTCAGGGTTGTGGGGGGCCCAGGACGCGGTCTGGGGCTGGCCCTCGTCCGCGAGATCGCCGAGCTCCACGGCAGTACGGCCCTCACCCTCCGCCGTCGCGCGGAGCAGTCATCGAACTGCGCCTCAACGACGCACCTGTCCGCTCAGCGAACAGTTGATGCGGAGAAGCAAGTTCGCACCTGGGCCACAGGCGAGCCTTTGTCGGTTCGATGTGACCGCAAACGCCGATGGATCGCCACCCTCCTGCGGACCAGCCCCCCCCAAAAGCCCCCATCGTGACTGGGAACATCCGTTGCATAGCCACACCGTGGAGGTTGTGGATGCGCGCGCTGGGCTCTCTTGCACTCGTCACGCTGGTTGCTGGGACCGCCTGCGGAGGCGGCGTCTCCAACAGCGACGACTCCGACGGCGATACAATCACGAACGGAGACGAGGGGCGCTCCGACTCCGTCAACACGGACGGGGACGAGTGGGACGACTGGCTCGATCTGGACAGCGACGGAGACGGCCTTCGAGACGCCGACGAGGCGGGCGACGACGATCCGGCCACCCCTCCGATCGACACCGACGGAGACGGCACGCCCGATTTCCGCGATCTCGACTCGGACGGCGACGGAACCCCGGACTCGGAAAGCGTTGGGCCAGACGGCGTGCCCATCGATAGCGACGGAGATGGGATCCCGGACGTGAGGGACGACGACGACGACGGCGACGGCATCCCCGACCGCTTCGAGGGCTCGACGAACGACACGGATGGGGACGGAATCGTCGACCGACTCGACCTCGATTCCGATGGCGACGGCGTTGGTGACGCGATCGAAGGCTTCGTCGACACCGACGGGGACGGCACGCCCGACTTCCGCGATCTGGACTCGGACGGCGACGGACGGCCCGACGCCGACGAAGACGCCGACGGCGACGGTGTCGTCGACCCCTGCGTCGCGGTCCCCTGCGAAAGCGACCGAACCAACCCGGACACCGACATGGACGGTGTCCCCGACCTCGTCGAGAGCGTCGCCGGCACCGACCCTACCGACTCCGATTCGACGATCCCCGACGATGACTTCTACTTCGTCTTGCCCTTCGAGGACCCCCCTCAACGTGGCCTCTTCGACTTCTCGACGACTCTTCGACAAGCCGACATCTTCTTCTCCGTCGACACCACCGGGAGCTTCGGAGAGGAGATCGCCGCGATCCAAGACTCCATCGAGACCCTGATCGTCCCGGGCGTCGGCGCTCTCATCGCCGACGCCGGCTTCGGTGTCGGGCGGTTCGAGGATTTTCCCCGAGATCCCTTTGGCCTCCCCTCCGACCGTCCCTTCGAGTTGCTCCAGCACGTAACCACGGACACCGCCATGTTGCGCGCTGGCATCGACGCGCTTCCACCCGCCAGCGGCGGCCTGGACACACCCGAGGCCGGCGTCGAAGCCCTCTATCAATGGGCCACTGGGACGGGCATCCCGGCGGTCGAGATCGCACCCTTCGCCCCCGGCGATGTTGGCGGCGCCGGATTCCGGCTCGATTCGCTTCCGATCCTCATCCACATCACCGACGCTGCGTCACACACACCGGCAGAGTACGCCGCTGCGTCGATCCCAACGCACGGTATCGACGACGCGATCGGCGCTCTGGATGCCATCGGCGCGCGCGTCATCGGCATCCGCTCAACGGAGAACGAGGGGACGACCGAAGACCCGTACGCAGAGCTCACACAGCTCGCCCTCGGGACCCACGCCCACATCCCTCCCACCGGCGGCAGCTGCCCGACCGGCATCGACGCAACTCCCCGCCCGCCCGAGATCGTGGGCGGCGTCGAGGTGTGCCCGCTCGTCTTCGATGTGCGCCCTGATGGAACGGGGCTAGGAACGCTCATCGTCGACGCCATCGCGCAGCTCGCCAGCTTCGGCACCCTCGACGTCTCGTCACGGGCGGCCGGCGAGACGATGGGTGTGCGCGGAGAACCGCTGCCGGCAGGAACGACCACCGCCAACTTCGTCGTCTCCATCGTACCTCAGGCGCCGCCTCCGCCGGGCGCGACCATCGACGGCGACGTCTTCCGCAACGTCACCCCAGGCTCGAGCGTCTCCTTCGAGCTCACGGTCCAGAACGACTTCGTTCGTCACACACGCGAGCCGCAACTCTTCACCATCGACATCGAAGTGCTCGGTGACGGAGTAACCGTCCTCGACGTGAAGAAGGTGTACGTGGTTGTTCCACCGGATGTTTCCGCGCCCATCCTGCATTGAGGATCCGCCGATGAGGTCGTTCATGTTCACAACCAACCGTCCCCTCCCGCGCGTCGCAGTCCTCTTGCTCCTCACCCTTGGGTCCCAAGCCCGCGCCGACAGCGTTGGACAGATCGCCACGAGCCTCCGGATCAGTCGAACGACCGCAACGCTCATCGACCCGCAGGGCCGCCCAGGAGAGACCAGCGCTGGGACATCCACCGCCGTCCGTCCCGGCGACATCCTCACGTTCATCGCCCACTTTACGCCTGTGCCCAACGGAGGCACGCGGGGCCTGGGCGGATACGTCACCATCTTCGTTCCTCGCAACACGGAGGTGGTTGGCGCCCGCATCATCGACGTCACCGGGGCCACTCTCCCGCCCAATCGCGGTGGCCTGGCGGCGGATGGCACGGGTCCGAGGGGAGGGGGACCAACCATCGGAGGCCGAGACGCTGGCTCCATGGCGCAGCTCTATGCCGACACGGGCATCTTCTTTTCGACCGATCCACGAACCGCTCGCGTGCCGGATGGAAGCGGAGGCAGTGAGAACTTCCTGACCATCTTCAACGGAATCCTTCTGTCGCCCCCCACGACCGCCGCCGGGCAGCTGGCCCCGATCCTCGGCGCCGACCCCTCCATGCCCTTCGCCCACTCCCAGTGGGACGCCATTCAAGCATATGCCTTCGGTGTCTCCGGAGCTGCCCTCGGCACGAATGGTCGCGGGGTGACGCCGGACCAATACGGTTCGCCCGTCGCCGGTCCGGACACCTGGTACCCCTTCGAGGCGAGCTCCATGGGACCGCTCACCGATCCCATCGTGCTCGCGAGTGTCGTCGGCACCGACACGGTCGGGCCATGGCAGCGCATCCAGACCCTCGGCGCGGAGCGCGGCCGCCGCGGAGCCACGCCGCCGGTGCCCGATCCAGGCATGGCGGTGCGCATCGGCGAGCCCGCGGTGGATGCGGACGGCAACCCCATCGGCGTCGCCCTCTCCGGCAGCTCGCCCCTTCCCTCCTTCGACTCGGCCCGACCCACCGATCCGTGGACGCGAGCCGTCCGCTACGCTGTCGGGGAGTTGGTCGTCGGTCGCGAGTATCTGAGCGAGATCAGCCTGCGTGTTCTCGACACGCCGCTGGATCCGGTAAGCCGTTCGGACGTGGTATGTGCCGAGGTTTTCGGCGGTGACGCCTCCGCCGAGCAGGCAGACGGGACCAAAGACGGCAAGGACAACCCCTGGCGCTACTTCTTTCCTGCGCCAGCGTGCGTCTCCCTCGACCTCCTTTTCGACCTCGACGTGAGCGAGCTGATCGTCGTGCCCGGCGATCGGCTCACCTACACGGTCACAGCGAAAAACCTCGCGACGACGCCACATCGGAACACCGTCGTACGCTACTGCTACGAATCCGCGGAGGTGAGCTTCGTCTCCGCGTCAGGGGGAGGCGTCCGCGGCAGCGGCGCCGGCTGTCCCGATCCCGCGCTCCAGGACGACGTCCGTTGGACCGTCGGTCGCCTCGACCCTGGGGAGGAAGTCTCCTTCACGATCGAAATGGATGCGCTCGGAGGAGGGCGCGGCAACTCGACCATTGGCCGGGCCATCTTCACGTCGCGGGAACTCCCCGCGCCTGGCTTTCAGACGGTGGCTTTCACAGTCGTCGACCAGATTGCGGTCCCGCTCCTCTCGATGGTCGCGACCCCCGACTTCGTAGCCGCGCCTCCGTCGAACATCACCTATATGCTGACCGTTGACAACAGCACGGGCACCGGCGACATCGGCGTCGGTGGATGCCGAGCGGACCCCTGCCGCATCATCGTGGATATCCCAGCCGAGTTCTCCTATCGCCCAGGCACGGCGCGATGGAACGGCGCCACGATCGGCGACCCGACCGTGGCCGGCCATCGGCTCACCTTCACCGCCGGCCTCGCGGACATCTCCTCCGGGGACCTGGCCACCCTTTCCTTCGGCGCTCGCGTCCCTTCGGGAACACCCAGCGGCGTCTATACCGCGACGGTCGAGACCTGGCTCGAGGACGCCGCCTTCGGCCCGACGATCAACGACTCCATCGCGGGCGTCGCCGAAGTCGTCGTCGGAGTGCCACGGAGCGAGGCACCGACCATCGACGAACCCCTCTTCGCGGATACGACTGTGGTCTGTGGAGCCACGACGGAAGCCGAGGGCACCGCCATCTCCGTGCGCGTCGCTGGCATCGAAGTCGCAACCGCGGTCAGCGATCGAACCGGTCGCTGGTGCGCAACGGTCCCGACTCTCTTTGCCGGCCAGCACGTGAGCGCAACCGCGACCGCCCCAGGCAAGATCGAAAGCGCCTCC
>JALVDI010000108.1 GCA_027009115.1 Polyangiaceae bacterium
CGAGGGTCCCGCGGCGCCCTCGTCCTGAAGCCGCTGTCGGACCGCCTCGCGAAGCCGCGCCGGGACGAGCGCTTCGGCGACGTGGCTGAGGCCGGTCGGGTCGGAGGCCTCGTGGCCCGAATAGTTCAGGGCCACGTGCAGCGTCCGAGCTTGACGGCGCACGAACGCCGCGAGGGAATCGGCGAGCGCGTCGGTGCCCCCCGGATCTCGGGTGGGGTCCCAGTCGGCCACGGGCTGGGCGTGTGGCGCGCAGGCTGAGCGCAGCGCGTCGAGGTCCGTGAAGGGGATCTCGGCTCGCCAGCGGCGCGCGTAGTCCATGGTTCGGGCGAGGGTCTGCAGCACGTCGTGGATGCGCACGCGCCGCGTTTGAGCGGGCAGCAGCGTGCGCAGGCGTTCGGCCGCCTCGGGGCCGACCATGGGCTCGACGAGCGTCTCGCGCGCGCGGTCGAAGAGCCCGTCGAGGCGGTCCTTCCCCTCGGGGTCCCGCTCGACACCCAGGCGGCGCTGCTCGTCGAGGAGGCGAGCCCGCGCCCGGTCGACGGCGCGGTCCAAGAGGTGCAGGCGCTCGCGGTCTTGGTCGAGGGCAGCCCTCACTGCGAGCAGCGCTTCGACCCGGGCCACCTGCCGCGCGAGCCGCAGTCGGCTGGCGAAGTAGTCGAGCAGGGAGCCCTCGGGGCCCGTCACCGTGTCCTGTAGCGCACGCCACATTTCGGCGAAGGCCGTCCGTAGCGCGCGGACCCGCGCGTGGAAGCGGAGGGCGAGGGGGAGCGCTCCGAGGAGGAGCCCGAGCGCCAGGCTCGTCCATCCGGCGCGTGCACGCAGCCATGGGTCGAGGGCATCCCCCGCGCCGCTTCCCGTCGCGTCCGCAAGGGCACGCAGCAGCGATGGGCCGAGGGCGACACAGGCCGTCACGGCGAGGCCACCGTAGAGGAGCATGCGGCCGAGGTCGGGTTTGCGGCGGACCTCGTCGAGGAACTTTCCGTGCGCCGTCCGGAAGGCGTCGAAGCTCGGCGCGCCCGGTGGTGCGATGGCGTCGCGGATCGCCACCGCGTGGGCCAAGCGTTCGTCGACCGCGCGGTGGAGGATCTCCACCCGCTCGGCGGTCTCACGGAAGCCTTCGGGTGTGGGATCACGCCAGAGCGTGGCGTCGACCATGGCCTCGATGCGCTCCACGAGCGCGTCGCGCCGCTCCTCGATGGCGCGCCGCTCGCCGGCGATGAGATCGTCGAAGCGTCGTCGCTGAAGCAGCCGCCAGGTCTCTTCGATCCCGCGCATCCGTTCGAGGGCCCAGCCAACGGGTGGATCCGCCGCCGGCTGTGGGGCGTCCGACGAGACGTCTCCGTGGTCGGGGCCGTAGCGTTCGCGGAGGGTCTCGGTGCGGACCCACCAGCGAGGTTCGGGGTCTCGTTCAATGGGCGGCGCGTAGCGATCGAGCACCGCGCGCACGTCTTCGTGGCTCGTGTCCTCCCAGTCCAGGGCTGCGAGCTCGACGTCTTCGAGGACGTCGAGCCGCCGAAGCGAGGTGTCCCGTCGGGGAGCCTGGGCGATGGCGTCGAGCACCTCGAGGGCCACACGGTTGACACCGTAGCGTCGGAGTGCCGCCCGAGGGAGCTCGGCGACGGCGCAGGCGAAGGTCGCCAGAGGTTCGTTCGGGTCGCGCCCGTAAAGCAATCCTTCGGCGTCGTCGAGGGCATCGAAGCCGTAGAGGATCAGGGTGGCGAAGTTGCGCACGTTCTGCCCCAGCTCTGCCTCGCTCAGCACGGAGAACTCTGCGACGTCCTCGATGACGTAGATCTGCGGCACGGCGCGCGCGGTCGGGGGGGTCGCGGTGAGCTGTGCGAGCAGGTCCCGTACGCCGGCGACGATCTGGGGGCCGTCGTCGTGCGCGGCCGGGTGCGGCATGGCGAGCAGCGGCAGCACGACGAGGGCGCGGCGGTCGTGGACGCGGAAGTGTTCGAAGATGGGGCCGTAGGCGCGCAGCAGAGCTCGCTCCATCGCCGAGAGGACCGGCCCCAGCCGGTCGCGGACCTCGGGCTCGCCGAGGTTCCCCAGCACCAGGACATGCAATCGTGTAGGGCCGTCGCGGCCTGGGGCGTCGCGTCGCCCGGTCAGTCGGCTGTGGGCCAGCAGACCGCGAGCTCGGTCGACCACACGACGGGCGAGGGCCTCCGGCTCCTCGTCCGGAGCGTCCAGCACCAGATCCAGGCCTTCGGCGCGGACGAGCTCGGCCCAGTCGCTCACCTCGAGCTCGCCACGGCTGGGATCCCGGAGCTCTTGGGCCGCCTCGCGAGCGAGCCGGCGCGCCACCTCGGCGCCAAAGCCGCCGAGGCCCACCACGAGGGAGGGCGCCCCTAGCTCAGCCATGGTCCGTGCCCGAGCTCCCCCGCGTGCGTCGGGGGGCGGCGCTTCAAACGAGCAGCTCCTTCAGCTGCTCGCGGGCCCATCGGAGCTCTCGGTATTCCTGCTCCTGCGTCGCGTCCCGCTCTCCCACGAGCTCGAGCTCGACGCAGCGTTTGGCCCAGCGCTCGCTCACCGCTCGCAGCTTGGCCTGGGTTTCGGCGGTTTCGCGGCCGTGCCGCGCTTCGTCCATCAGCGGTGCCACGACGAGATCGTGGATCGAGGGCATGTCGTCCTCGATCGTCAGGAGCCGTTCGGCTGCCTGCCTCACGCCTGTGCCCAGCTCGAGCTCCGTACCCCCCTCGAACACGAGCTGCCAGCGGTCGCCTTGCCGGCGCACGTTGCCCCCCTCGAGACCAATGGCCAACGCGGCGAGGCCGAGCCGCAGCGATTCGTCTCGGGCGCGCAGTCGCCGTCGCGCGTCCGTGGGGTCGAGGTCGGGGAGGTCCTCCCAGTGGACGTCGATGTGGAGGGGGTAGGGCTTGTTCTCCTGTGCCTGGAACCTCCTGTAGGCGTGTTTCATCTCCTCGTTGACGTGCGGGAAGCAGTAGATCGGCATGCCGAGGATGGAGCGATAGAAGACCACGCGGTCCGGGTCGGGCCAGTCGGTGATCGTCTCGTGGCTCTTGCCGTAGGTCGCCTCTTCGAGCTGCGCGCCGAGGTCTCCGCGGGCGAGGTTTTCGTGGATCCCCACCAAGAGCATATCGGCGTGCTTGAGCGTGCTCTTGGCCTCGGGGCTGAAGCGCGTGAGGGGCTGGGCTTTGCCGAGGGCCGCGTCGAGCTTGCGACGCATGTAGCGAGCGATGGGCTCTTGCTCGCGGAGGCGCGCCGGCGAGAGCGGAGCGAGATCGCGCAGAGCCTGTTCAGGTTCGGCGTCGGGGGCCTCGAGCGCTAGCCCGTAGTAGCGAGCCTCCAGCGCCAGCGCGTCGTCGAGGCGCAGGCCCGCACGTTCGTAGGGATCGTCGCTTTCGTGGTCGCCCAAGATCTGCTTGCTCAGGAACCTCGTGGCCACGTCGACGAGGGCTTGTTCGATGTCGACGACCATCTCGCGTGCCGAACGGTGGACCACTCGTCCACGGTCGTCGAAGCGCGGACGAAGCGCTTCGCGGACCGCGGCGAGCACCTCGTCCTGATCGGAGGACTCCGGCCGCGTCTGCACCTGGTCGGCGTAGTACCAGCTCCAGAAGCGTTGGCGCCCGGAGGGATGCTGGAGCACTTCGACGTCGAGCAAGTAATCGTTGGACTGGCTACGCGCGTCGCCGCCGTCGAACTCGAAGCGTCGGGCCTTTTCTTCGAGCTCGTTGGCCAGCCGGTCGGCGGAGCTCTCGATGTTTCGGAAGCTTGCGCGCATCGCGTCCGCGCTCCGTCCGAGGGCCGTACGGATCTCCAGCATCGCGGCGTTGACCAGGAGCGCTCTGGCCTTGTCCACGAACTCGTTGAAGGTCGCGACGGTGCGGTCCCGCGCGGCTTCGAAGTCCTTGTCTTTGCGGGTGAGCAGCTTGTCCCAACCGCCGTAGGTCCGCTTGATCTCCGCCGCGTGACTGTCCATCTCGCTTCGGAAGCGGCTTTCTCGACCGAGATCCGCCTCGGTGCGCAGGCGCGCTACCGTCGAGGCGAGCTCGTCCGTGCGCGCCGGGTCGAGCAGGCCCGCGCCCTGACGGAAGTGGATCAACACGTATCGCTGCTCGTAGGGGTTGAGCTCGGGCGAGGCGTCCGGTCCGGCTTGGGCCAGGAACTCGCTCCACCAGTCGCCGGCTTCGAGCTGCTTGAGCACCGTCGCGACATGGGCGTCGACGTCGCGACGGGCGGCGGCGAGCTCGCGGCTGAGGGCGTTGACCGTCGTCGCTGGCGTCCACTGGTCGTCGAGGATTCGGTCGGCGCTGATCTCTCGAACGCCGCTGCAGAGTCCGCGCAGTTGCTCCTCGAGGCGCGCGAGCCGGTCGCCGAGCTTCTCCGCGGCGGTTTGTCGGACCGTGAGAAGGCGCTTCCAGACCCCACCTTCGCGGTCTTGCTCGGCCAGCAGATCCATCTTCTGGCGGAAGGACTCGTCGATGCGCTCCGCCTGGGCTTCGGGCGCCAGCGCTTCGAGCTCCTCGGGGTCGACCTGGAACTGCCGGAACCGGGCACGCTGCTCGTCGCTCACGAGGGCCGGGTCGTCGAGGAGTAGGTAGCGCCGCACGGCCGTCGCGGCGTAGCGACGTGCGCAGTAGCGGAGCAGGTCTTCGCGCGGCAGCAGGAGCACCGACGCGCCGAGGGTCCCGAAGAACGCCGTGTAGCCTTCGGATCCGAGCTCCTCCGGAAAGAGCGCCCGGCTCTCCTTGGTGTAGTTGTCGTAGTCGCCCTGCTGCTCGCCGAGAATGGGGCTGAAGATCTGGACGTACGTTGCGTCGGCGAGGGCGCCGCCGACGTTGTCCACGCTAAAGTGCTCGGGCCGGTCGACGAGGTAGACGAGGTCGTAGGGGCGGCGTTCGACGGTGCGCTTGCTCTTGTTCCGTGGGTCGTAGTGGAAGGTGAGTTCGTGCGGAGGCGCCTGCGCGTCGAGCTTCAGCAGGTACTCGAGCTCCTTGAGCGCGGCGTAGCCGTTGGCGAGAGTGCCGTCACGGTTCATGCCGACCTTCTCCTCGAAGGCATCCGGGAGGATGGCGAAGCCGAAGATCCGTGCACGTTTGTCACCGATGAGGTCGCGGAGCAGATAGGCGAAGGGCAGAAAGCCTCCCGAGCCCGTGCCGCCCGCAACCGAGAAGTAGACGAAGACCTGGAGGGGGGCGCCGTGGCGGCGCATGCCGTGGGCGTGGCTCATCATCCCTGCGAGGAGATCTTGCAGTCGACGGGTCAAGTCGCCGACCTCGACGGAGCGAAACAGGCCGAGCCGACTCTCGATGCGGATCTGCCCTGCGCCGGCCCCGGACTCCTCGCGAAAGCGGTACCAAGGGTGCACCCACTGCGTGAAATACTCGTCGGCGTCGGTGAAGGCTTCGCCGCGCCGTAGCTTGGTGAACTCGACCTTGTCGAAGTCCGAGATGGCGATCGTCGCATCCACCCGTCCCGTGCCCCCCTCACCGGCGCGCAGCTTGGCGAGGTCCGAGGCGTTCGTGTCGATGGCGACGAAACGCACCAGATCGCGGTACTTGAGCTCCCAATCGCGGGAGCTTCGCAGACGCCCGGCGATGCGTCCGACGGCTCGTCCTCCCGAGCCCCCCAGCCCGACGAAGAGGGTGGGGGTCACCTCCCCCGGCATGATTTTGATGGGCATGCGTCTCCTATGCGCCAGCGTCCGCCGGCGTCGCTCCGAGCCTACTACGGAATCACGGAATCCTCGCAGCGCTGGGTCCGCCGTGAGCTCGCTTCGGTGGGGGGAAGAGACGCCGGCTCAGCGGCGGAATTCCAGGTAGGTTTCGCCCCGCCGCAGTTGGATCTTGCTCGAGACCGGATAGATGCCGGGTTGGAGCTCGTGCCATCCCTTCGATTCGCTGAAGCGTTCGACGCCCGGTCCGGTCACCACGAGCTGCGCGCCCCCGCCCGCCAGCGCCTCGATGCGACCGTCCGGAGGGAGTCGCTTGAGCGAGGGCAGCGGGGCTCGCGGGCCGCCGAGGTGAAGAGCGGCGGGGCGCCGGAAGCCCCGCTTCGTTTCAATGAAGCGTTTGAGCCGGCGGTAGCCGTCGTCTCCCTCGCGAAGCTCGATCAGGCGCTGGTGCGTGTCCGCGTAGAGCAGCAGCGCGCCATCCCGGAACCGGGGCGGCGCGAGGAAGCCGCGGACGGTCCACAGCAGCAGAAGCAGCGCCAGCGCCGCGCCGGTCCAGCGGAGGATGCGGCGGAATGGGCAGACCCAGAACCCTGGGTCGGTCACCGTCACCCGGAGGGGCACCTCCAAGGTGCTCGTCTCCGCCCGCAGCCGCAGGGTGCCTTCGTAGGTGCGTGGGGTGCAGCACTCGGCGGCCTGAACGCGTAGCCGAGCGGTCGCGTGGCCCGCGTCGTCCGCGCGGAGCCGGTCGGGACCCAACCACGCAGCTTCCAGGCCGTCGGCGTCGAGCTCGACCGCGCCGGCGACTGCCGTCAGCGCCCGAGGCGCGGGCACCTCGACCTCTTGCGTCACCGTGTCGCCGCCGACGACCTCCACTTCGATCGGCTCGATCGGAGCGTAGGCGAGCTCCCCGCGCAGAGGGATCGTGTACGGGGCAAGCGCACCGGCGGCCGGTCCTGTCGGGGTCAGGGTGAGGTGCGCGGAGACTGGCAACGGGCCACCGCTCGCTGCGAGCTCGCAATAGGGGGACGCCTCCACCCGCACTTGCAGCGTGAGCCGGTCTTGCAGTGCGACCTCGGCGGTTCCCGGATCGCAGCGCACGCACTCGGCCACGGCTCCCTCCACCCGGCAGCTCACGGCGGCCCGGGCGCCTGCCGGAAACGAGCCGGAGACGAGCAGCGTGCGATCCGTGGCTACCTCGCTGGGTAGCCGGCCCAGGTCCACCCGCTCGATCGGGGTGTCGGGGGCTTCGGCACGGGCCACCTGGCGCACCCCGAAGCTCACGGCTGCGAAGCCTCGCCGCTCGATCACAGGAAAGGCCAGGGCACCGCCGCTCGCTCGGAAGGCGCGTTCGTGGCGGCCAACCGGGAGGTCGCCGAGGACGGCGTGGAAGGTTCCGTCCTCGCCGGGTTGCATGGGGGTGGCCTCGGCGCACGAGGGGTCGGCGCAGACCTCCAACTGGAAGTCGAAGCTCTCGCCGGTCACGATGGTCTCGCCGGCGTCGCCGACGAGCCGAGCCAGGGCGCAGGCGGGTTGGCCGGCACGGACCGCGCGCTCCGTGTCCCAGGGGAGCGGCGGGCGCGTCCCGCACGGTGCGACCACCGCCTCGATTCGAAGCCGGCCGTACACGGGGATGACCAGCACCTCGGCTCCAGCGCTTCGGCTGCGCACCGCGTAGGGCGTCGCCCGCGGCTCCGTTCGAGCGACGCGCACGCTCCACCCGTAGGGGCTCAGGAAGGTGGGGCCTGCGGGGAGGGGCGTGGCGCTGCGTGCGTCGACGATCTCGAGGGCGATCGCTTCGTCGCCTCGCTCCCGGACGGCGAGAGCCCGAACACTGCGGGCGCCTGCGAAGGTGCGCTCGAGGCCGACCCGTCCTCCGTCGTCGTAGCGTAGACCGCGGCTGAAACTGAGGACGTCCGCGAACGCGCGGAGCAGGGCCCGGGTGTCGAAGGCGACCGTCGCGTCGCCACGCCAACCGGTCCGGCGCGCGTAGTCGGCGAGTCGGCGATCGGGGCGTCCGGCGCCGGCGCGCATCAGTGGAACGAAACGAAAGCGACCTTCGCGGTGGCTGCGAAGAGCTCCGAGCCAGCGCTCCGCCGGTTCGACAGCGCCCCCGTTGCAGGCCCCGTCGGTGAGCAGGAGCAGCGTTTGCGGGGCGCCGGCGGAAGCCACGGCTTCGAAGATCGCCCGCGCCCGAGCGAGGGCGGCGCGACAGGGGGTCTGCCCATTCCGGTTCGCCAGGCGTGTCAGCCACGGCGCATCGAGGGGGCGTGCTCCCTCGGGGCCATCTCGCCGAGGGAGGAGCTGTCGCGGCGAGCGAAACTCAGGGCCGCGGATCTCGCCGGACGCGAGCTCGCCGAGCCCGACCACCATCGCCTGGTCGGCGTCGTCGAGGCCGGCGACGAAGGCGAGCGCCGCCATGAGCACGAGCCGCTGCGGGTCGCTCTGGTTCATCGAGCCGGAGTCGTCGAGCACCAGGAGGTACTGGCCGTAGCTCGACGGCTGCGCGCGGGTGACGGACGCGAACGTGAGCAGGCTCGCGAGGGTCAGGCCGAGACGGGCGGTCACCGGGCGAGCCTAGCTCAAAGCGCGCGTCCGCGAGGCCGCTCGGCGAGAGCAGCTGGGGGGCGTGCAGCAATGAATGGCTGTTCAGCGACGCTCTTTGACGCTATAGCCACGGCCATGGACTTGACGTTCAGCGCCGAAGACGAGGCATTCCGCCAGGAGGTCCGCGGCTGGATCTCGGGCGCCATGCCGCCGGAGATGCGCGCGAAGGCTGCCGCCAATCACCACTTCTCGATGCCCGAGATCATGCAGTGGCACAAGATCCTCTACGCGAAGGGGTGGGTCGCGCCGCACTGGCCCAAGGAGTACGGCGGGGCCGGCTTCACGGCGACGCAGCAGTTCATTTTCGCCGAGGAGCTCGAGCGTGCCGGCGCCCCCGGGCTCAGTCCTTTCGGCCTCGTCATGGTGGGGCCGCTGATTCAAAGGTTCGGCACCGACGCGCAGAAGGCCCGCTTCCTCCCGAAGATCCTCAGCGGCGAGGAGGTCTGGTGCCAAGGGTATTCGGAGCCAAACGCCGGTTCGGATCTGGCATCGCTCACGACCAAGGCCGAGGACCAGGGAGACCACTTCCTCGTCAACGGCTCGAAGACCTGGACGACCTACGCGCAGTATGCCGACTGGATCTTTTGCCTCGTGCGCACGAGCCACGAGGGCAAGAAGCAGGCGGGGATCTCGTTCCTCCTCATCGACATGAAGAGCGAAGGTGTCGAGGTGAAGCCGATGCTCACCCTCGGCGGGACCCCAGCGTTCTGCGACACGTTCTTCACGAACGTGAAGGTTCCGAAGGACAACCTACTGGGTCCCCTCCACGGCGGCTGGAACCTCGCCAAGGCGTTGCTCGGTCACGAGCGCACCCTCGTCGGGAGTGTGGGCATCGTCGAGCGGGGGCTGCGGGTCGCTCGTCGCATCGCCGCCGCGCAGGTGGGCCCAGACGGACGTCCCCTCGCCCAGGACCCTCTGTTCCGAGCGAAGCTCGCCCGTCTCGAGATGCGCTTGCGGGCGCACCGCATGGCCAACTACCGGGCCGTCGCGGTGCAGGCGAAGGGGCATCACCCCGGGCCCGAATCGTCGATCCTCAAGCTCGTCGGTTCCGTCCTTACCCAGAAGGCCGACGAGCTCGCCATGGAGCTCATGGGCCATGACCAGCTCAGCTGGTTGAACGATGCCGGAGCCGTGCCCGAGTTCGAGCGCTGGGTGCCGAGCCAATATTGCTACGACCGGGCTACGACGATCTACGCCGGCAGCAACGAGATCCAAAAAAACATCATCGCCAAGCTCATCCTCGGGCTCCCCAAGCAGTAGGCAGCGACCATGGATTTCGACCTCAACGAAGAGCAGCGGATGTTGGCCAAGACCGTCGCCGACTTCTGCAAGCAAGACTCGACCGTCGAGCGTTTCCGTAAGCTCCGGGATGCGGACGGCGACGGATGGGAGCGCCGCGTCTGGCAGCAGATGGGCGAGCTCGGGTGGCTCGGCGTGCCTTTCCCCGAGCGGGTCGGCGGCTTCGGCGGCGCGTTCGTCGACGCCGCGCTGATCCTGGAGCAGTTCGGGCGAACCCTCGTTCCGGAGCCTTACCTGAGCTGCCTGGTCCTCGGCGGTTACGCGCTCCTGCTCGGGGGCAGCGAAGAGCAGCAGCGGCGCTTCCTCGCGCCGATGGTCGAGGGCCGGAGCGCCGTCGCCCTCGGGTGGGCGGAGCGGCGCTCGCGCTTCGACCCCTCCCGCGTCGAGACCTCGGCGACCCGGCGCGGCGACGGATGGCACCTCGAGGGCGAGAAGATCTTCGTCCTCGACGGGCACGCGGCCGACGAGGTGGTGGTGAGCGCTCGCACGGACCAGGGCGTCGGGCTCTTCGTCGTGCCCGGCGACGCCGTCGATCGCCAGCTCCTTCGGCTCCTCGACGGGCGCCGGGGCGCGCACCTGCGGCTGGATCTCGACGTCGGCGACGACCGCCGCTTGAGCGTCCAGGACGGAGCGGAGGTGCTACGCCGCGTGCTCGACTACGGCGCCGCCGCCACCGTGGCCGAGGGCGTGGGCGTGGCGCAATCGATGCTCTCGAGGACCGTGGACTACCTCGGCGAGCGAGAGCAGTTCGGGGTGAAGATCGGCAGCTTTCAGGCGTTGCAGCACCGGGCCGTGGACATGTTCGTCGAGGTCGAGCTGCTCCGGTCGATCAACATGGAGTCGATCGTACGCGCCGACGAAGAGGGCATCGAGCGCGAGCGCGCGATCAGCGCCGCGAAGCTTCAGCTCGCCGATGGGGGCCTTCAGGTCGCGCGCCAGGCGATTCAGCTGCACGGCGGCATCGGCGTCACCGACGAGCACGACATCGGCCTTTTCTTCAAGCGCATGCACGTCTTGGCGACCGTTGGCGGGGACGAGGCGCACCATGTCGCGCGCTACGCGAAGCGCATGGACTGAGACGAATCGCCGCCGGTGCTTCGCCATCCTCGCTTTCCCTTCGCGGATCGACGCACTGGAGCCCATCTCCAAACCCCTCGCCAGTGTGCGGCCTGCGCACGGCCTCTGCCGCCATCCTCTCGCCTCAAGAATCCTCGGCATTCCCTCGGCTCGCGGATGCGCCACCGGTCCCGCCCAGTCCACGGATCGATAGACGTCGTTGAGATGTGCTGTAGCATCGGGCCATGAAGCTCACCACGTTGCTATGCGTCGCGGCCGGGCTGGCCGTCACGGGGTGCAACCCGGCGATCCGGAGCGCGCGCAAGCAGGCGTCCGTCGACTTCGGCTGCGAGAAGGGCGCCCTCGAGGTGCTCCGGCGCAGCCACGATACCTACGTCGTCAGCGGATGCGGCCGGCGGGGGGTGTACCAGTGCCCCCAGGCGCCGGGGGTGACCAGTCGCTTTTGCGTGAACCTCGCGCTCATGGCACGCACCCGGGGGGAGCGGGAGTTCCGCTGCGACTTCGAGCAGGTCGGCGTCGAGGAGATCAGCCCCTTCGTTTTCCGTGTCGAGGGGTGCGGTCACGAGGCCCTCTATCATTGCGAGGCCTCCGACGGTCGACCGCGGTGTCTCGCGGAGCGCTCCGAGGCGTCCGCCGGGGACGCTCCGCCCCCGCCGCCGAGCCCGTGAGCCCATGGAGGTCCGCTGTGCTCGCCCCGGGGAACGGGAGGCCGTGCTCGGGATCCTCGAAGAGGGCTTCGCGGACGACCCTTTCGTCGCCTGGGTGACCCAGCGGGAGGCGGCTGCTCGCCGGCGCTACCTCGAGCTCGTCCACGATCGCCTCGTGGCGCCCCGCGGTGAGGTCTGGGTCGATGCGGGGCTTCGCAGCGCGGCGCTCTGGGTTCGTCCCGGGGCCTGGGAGCTGAGCCTCATCGAGCAACTGCGGCTCTTGCCCCGCGTCGCTCGGGTCGTGGGGTTCGGCCGTCTTGGGATCATGGCCCGCGCCTCCGCGCGCATCGAGGCGGGGCGGCCGGCGCGCTACTGGTATCTGGCGCTCCTCGCCACCCGGCCCGGCGCCCGAAGGAAGGGCCTCGGTCGGGCCGTGATGGCGCCGATCTTGCGCCGCTGCGATCGCGAGGGCGAGCTGGCGCTCCTCGAGACGAGCCACCCGCCCAACGTCCGGTGGTACCGCGGCCTTGGTTTCGAGGTGCGTCGCGAGATCGACCTCGGGCAAGGGGCGCCCCGCGTGTGGGCCATGGAGCGCAGGCCGCGCTGACCACCGGGTGCGGTGCCGCACTGCCCCCTGGACGTTCGTTCGTCGGGCCGTCAGGTGTCGCAGGAACCAGCGCCGTCGCAGCTTCCCGAGCTTCCCATGTCGATGCAGGATACCCCAGAGGCCACATTGCACGATTGCATGGGGCCCATGCTCGTGATCTCCAGGCAGTTGCCGCTGCCGTCGCATTCGTAGGCGACGTCTTCGGTCTCCTGGGTACCCACGCAGGATTGTCCCATCTGCATGCACGGGCCGACTGGTCGGTTCGTGGGTGTCCCACAGGTGGTCCCCACGGGAACGTTGCAGCTCGAGTCCGTCTCCGTGCTGATCATGTTCTGGCAGGTTCCGGATCCGTCGCAGAGCGGGGTCGTGACCGTGCGCGTCCGTGTCCCCGTGCACGAGGTCGCATCGCTCTGCATGCAGGTGCTCCAGCCACTCGTGGTCACCGGTCCGCAGGAAGTGCCGCTCGATATCGAGCAGGCTCGCGATTCGCTCGCCGTGGTGCAGGTTCCGCTGCTGCACTGGGGGACGTCACGGCTCTGCATTCCGGTGCAAGCCGCGTCGCCCGCCGTGCCGTTCGCCCCGCAGTCGCCCCAGTCACCGACCGTTCCGCAGGAGTTTCCGTCCGTGTCGCGCATGCAGGGGTCCGTCATCATGTACGGCGTTCCGGCGTTGCAGGAGCCCCCGCCGCAGGTGTGGTCGGTGCAGGTTCGAGTTCGCGACCCCGTCTCGTCGCAGAGGTCCGCGTAGCCGCAGTCGCTCCAGCTGCCGCAGTCCGTCCCGGCGCCGCAGCTGCGCCCGTCGACGTTGCGCGCGCACCCCGTCGTATCCGTCTCCGTCCCCGCTGGCCGGGTGCCGCAGCTCCCGCCGGTGCAGATCTGCTCGGTGACCGAGCGGGTGCGGGAGCCCGACTCCGCGCACTCGGTGGCGTAGGTGCAGGAGCTCCAGGCGCCGTACATATTCTCTCCGCAGCTGTCGCCATCGGTGTCGCGCGAGCACGCCTGCGACTCCATCATCGGGCGGGGCCGGCAGGTCGCCTGGTCGCAGCGATAGCGCGTGCGCGTGCGGGTCTGCGTGGCGTCCTCGTCGCAGGTGTCGGCGTAGTCGCACAGTCCCCACGGGGTGAGAGTGTCGCCACCGCAAGCCACGTCGCTGTTGCGTCGGCGCGCGCAGTCGCGGGTTTCGGTCGTCTCGGTGAAGGCGCACATATCCATCGAGCAGGTTCCGGTCGTCACGGTCCTCGACTGAGTGCCGGAGCAGGTCGCGGGCGTGTTGGCTGCACCGTACTCGCACGGGCTCCAGTCCGTCTGCGAGTCGGGGCAGTCGGCGTCGCTCAGGCAGCCGACGCAGCCGCGCCCGGGACTGCAACGGAGCGTGGCGCCGAGCTCGCTGCAGCCCGTGCCGCCGCAGCGTCCGTCCGCGTTGCAGATGTCGTTGACGGTGCAGGGATTGCCGTCGTTGCAGAGCACCCCTTCGCGGGGCGTGTGGACGCAGGCGCCCGCCTCGCAGGTATCCTCGGTGCATGGGTTGTCGTCGTCGCAGGCCATGCAGGTGCCGTCGCCGCAGCAGACCTCGCCCGGCGCGCAGGTCGAGGTGCCCACGCAGAGGTCTCCCTCGCACCGACCGACCTGACACATCGTCGTGTCCCGCTGGGTCTCCATGCAGGTCGACTCGTCGCAGGCTCGGTAGACGCAGCCGTTGAGGTCCGCGTCCGGATCGCTCGGTCGGCAGAGACCTCCGGGGGCGTCCACGCAGAGATCGTCGCGGATTTCGGTGACGCAGGTTCCCGCCCGGCATCGGTCCGCCGTGCACCGCAGCCCGTCCTCGCAGTCGCTGTTGCGCATGCACGCCGTCGAACCGTCGCCGCCGATGCCCGCGCGGGGCACGCTGCACGAGGACGCAAGGGCCAGGCCGGCGACAAGGACGGCGGAACGAAAGCAAAGCATCACGACTGCAGCATACACCCGTGGCCGCCCTCAGGCCCCGTCGTCCTCAGCGGCAGAAGGGCCGGCCAGGGTGCGGCGGGTCCATCCAGGCGCGGCGCCGCCGAAGGAAGCGCCGGACTTCCGGGTGCATCGGACCTGCTGCCGCTCGGGCCTGCGCGCTCGTCGTGATGGGGGCGCGTGGCCGGTCGGGGCGAGGGCGGTGCCGCCGGAGCTCCAGCCCGAGAGCCTCGAGGGCTCTGCGGCGCCAGGGGTAGTGCGGCGGTGTGTCCTCGCAGCCGGCGGCGAGATCGTCCGGGCTGCAGAACCAGCGTAGGTGCAGGTGGTCGTCGTGGGGGTAGCTCGGCTGGCAGGTGATCATCGCGAAGCGTGCCCGCGTGGCGGCGGGTGCGCCGCTCGCCTGCGCGTAGTCCACAAGCAGCGTGCGCAGGTGCTCGGCGACGAAGACGCGCTGGAGCGGCGCCTCGTCGTCTCCACTGCCCTCGATGAGCGCCTGGAGGAAGCGCCAAGTCCGCGCCAGGTCGATGCGCAGCGGGACGTCGTCGTTCGGATCGGCGAGATCGCCGTAGTCCGTGCCCCGCCCTTGCGGGTCCAGGGGCGCGCCCACGGACGGATGAGGCTCCCCGTTCGGGCCGATCAGGTAGAAGAGCACGTCGGCGTCGCGGCCGGATTGGTGCGAGCCGTGGTGAGGGATGGGGCCCCCCTGCGGTAGGCTCAGGTCGTTGATCGTGAGCTGGCCTCCGGGGAGCTCCTGGTGCACGACCGCCGCAGCCGCGACGAGCTGGCGCACGACCTCGATGGTCCCGTAGCGCGCTCGCGGATCGCGGCGCGGGTTGAACCGAAACCCTGGGCCGCGCAGGGGCAGAGGGACGCCCCCCTCGAGGGCTCCGTCGTTTGGGCCGCGCACCGAGCGGCTGGTGCTCCCGTCCATGCGCAGGATCTCGTCCAGCGAGGGCAGCGCTTCGTCCCTTGGGCGCGGCTCCGGTCCGTGCGTTGCGGTGGCCTGGCTCGGCTCGTGGTCAGTCTCGGAGGTGGGAGCCGGAGCCCCTTGCTCGGCTTCCGGACGGGGGATGCCCCCGCTCGGCTCAGGTTCCTCGGCTACGCCCCCTCGGTCGGGCACGCCGACCGTCCGGGGCGCTCCCGCCTCGTCGTCCCAACCGGAACAGGCGAGGATCAGAGCGCCGAGGAGACAAGCGAGACGCATGCGTTCACCATGAGCTCGGCGAGCTCGTCGCGCGAGAGGTCCCGATGCTCGAGCCAGTCCAGGCTCGCTGCCTCGACGAACCCGATGTAACCGCGGAGCGCCGTGCGCAGCCGGGCGGGGTCACCGACGGCCCCCGCTTCGGCCATCATGCGTTCGAGGAAGGCCTGGCGCGTCTCTTCGACGATGCCTTGGACTTCGGCGTCGGCAGCCATGCCCCCGCGAAGCAGGAACGCGTAGGCGGTGCTGCTGCGCTCGACGAATGCGAGGTAGCGCTCGATGCCCCGCCGCATCGCGCCCACATCCGGGAGGCTGCCGGGCGCCATCTCCACGTCCGTCTCGTCGAGCAGCTGCCGGGCGGCGTGCCGCACGGCCGCGACGTAGAAGGCGCGCTTTCCGGGGAAGTAGTGGTAGAGCAGGCCCTTGGAGATCCCGGCGGCCTGCGCGATCTCGTCGACGGAGATCTCGTCGTAGGTCCGCTCGGCGAAGAGTTTGGTGGCGAGCTCCAGCAGCTGGCGTCGCCGCTCGTCGACGCGGAGCCGGCTGCGCTTGGGCGAGGAGGCCATGCGGCTCGAAGTCTAGCAGTCCGCCCTTGGTACCGACCGGGAGGGGTGCCCCTGCGGCGAGAGGACGCTCCCCCGGACGCTATTGACTAATGTTCAATAGCGTCTAGGATGCGAGTGCGCCCACCGAGGCGGGCCCGCGCCGGCGGGCCGAGGAGGAACCATGGAAGCGACCTCTGCGACCCACGTGTCGACCGCGCCCCAGGGCGTTCGCCGCCCTGTCGTGCGAGCGCGCGCGATGCGTTTTGCGTTCGACCCGGACGTCGTCCCCAAGCACTGGTTGGCCGGCAGCCCTCTGGCGACGCACATCAGC
>JALVDI010000109.1 GCA_027009115.1 Polyangiaceae bacterium
GGCTCGATGAGGCTCCCGGCGAGGACCGCCGCAAAGAGCACGCACAGACCGAGGAATTTCTTCATCGTCGTTGCTCCAATCACTTCGGCAGGCGGTAGTCGAAGGTGAACGGGAAGAAGAGGGTGAAGCCGAAGTGAACCGTCGCGTTGTTCGAGAACGTCGTGCTGTTCGAGAACCACGTGCTCGGGTTGCATCGGGTCCCTGCCTCCTCACAGGGGCCGTCGTTTGCGGACACCTCCAGGTTCTCGAACTTCTCGAGGTAGGCGTAGTCGCGGAACTCGAAGAAGATCCCGAGGAAGCGGGTTACAAAGACGCGGAGGCCGAGGCCGAGGTTGAACGCGACGCGGTTCTGGAAGTCGAACTCGCGGATCTCCGGGTCGATGACCGGGATGGGGCGCGTCCGCATCAGGCCGACGCCACCGACCACGTAGGCGTCCCACTGGAAGATGAAGTTGTTGAAGACGGCGAACTTTCCATAGAAGGGCACGTACGTGAAGTTGAGGTAGGTGCCGAGCTGCCACTCGTTGACGGGGATGCCCAGGCGCGTCGAGCGGCGCACGAAGAAGTTCAGATCCGACTCCCGGCTCTGGGGGTCACCCCACTGGAACCACTGGAAGCTGAGCCCGATGGCGAGGACGTTGGTCCACCAGTAGTTGAGCGCAAGAGACACCGAGGGGTGCGCCAAGTACGGGTCGTTCAGGGTGAACGAAGCCGAGGGCGCGAGCTCGACGCGGTTGAGGCGCAGCACGTAGATACGCTGCACCGCGAAGATCTCCTCGACGGTCTCGGTGCGACGCGGGGCATCCTCGCGAGCCTCCACCTCGTCGCCGCCCGCGGCCAGATCGCCGATGACGTCACCCTCGCCGGTTCCGAAGTCGAGGCCCCCGTCGTCGCCGCCTTCGCCGTCGCCGGCTTCGTCGACCCCGAAGCTCATATCGCTTCCGTCGTTTTCGCCGCTGGCGTCGTCGCCGCCGGTTTCGTCGGATCCCTCGACCTCGTCGAGACCAAAGTCCATCTGCGCCGACGCCCCCACGGGTATCAGCACGATGGCCATCGCCATCCAGAGCGCCTGGAGCGCCGAGAAAGATTGCCTCATCGCGACCCTTCTTCCACCTCGGTCCGAAGACCCGTTGTCACCCGACCTCCACCAACCGATGGTCGAGCCGAGCTCGCCTTCCAACTGTTTGGAATCACTTAGGAAAACCCATTCCTTCGACGAGCGCGCCGGACTATATCACGGCGCCGTCGCGAAGTTCAACCGTCACGCGTTCTCCGTCCCTTCGGCCGCGTCTTCGGAGGGTCGCTCGAAGAGCGCCTGAACGAAGCCGTCGGCGTCGAACTCCTTCAGATCTTCGACGCGTTCGCCGATGCCTACGTAGCGCACCGGGAGCCCATGCTGGTCCACGATGCCCAGGATGACCCCGCCCTTGGCGGTGCCGTCGAGCTTGGTCAGGGCGATCCCCGTGACGGACATCGCCTCGCCGAAGAGCTCGGCCTGCTGCAGCGCGTTCTGACCGGTCGTCGCGTCGAGGACGAGCAGCACTTCGTCGGCGGGGCGACCGAGCGCCTTCTCGATGGTGCGCCCGACCTTCTTGAGCTCTTCCATCAGCGGTGACTTCGTGTGGAGCCGACCGGCCGTGTCCGCGATGACGACGTCGGCGCCCATCTCTTGCGCCCGCTTAATCGCGTCGAAGATCACCGAGCTCGGGTCGGCCCGGTCTTTGCCCTTGACGACCTCGCAGCCGGTCCGCCGGCCCCAGACCTCGAGTTGGAGCACCGCGGCGGCTCGGAAGGTGTCCCCGGCCGCGAGGAGCACCTCCTTGCCCTGTTCCTTGAGGCGACTGGCCAGTTTGCCGATCGTCGTCGTCTTCCCCACGCCATTGACGCCGACGACGAGGATCACTGTCGGCTTGTGGGGGAGTGCGATCGGCCCGCCTCCGTTCCGCGTGAGGATCTCTCGGGCGTGGGCTTCGAGCGCCGCCCACGCCTGGTCGCCCGTCTTGATCGCTCCCTCTGCGACGGCGGAGCGCAGGGCGGCGAGGATGGCGTCGGCGGTCTTGACGCCGATGTCGGCGGTGATGAGCACCTCCTCCATCTCGTCGAGAACCTCGGGCCGCAGCTCCTCGGTCTTGCGGAAGAGCCTGGAGAGGCGCGCGATGAAGCCCGTGCGGGTGCCTTTGAGGCCGCGCTTGAGCGCCGCGATCTCTTCGGCGGAGGGCGGCGGGGCGGGGGGCGCCGGGGGTGGGGCTGGCTCCGAATCGGGGAGCGGCTCCGCCTCGAGCTCCTGCGGCTCTTCCTTCGCCGGGGGTTCCGGCACGGGCTCTTCGGCGGGTCCTTCCTGTTCGGCCGGTTCTTCGGCAGCTTCTTCGGCAGCCCCTGCCGGCGCTGGCTTCGGGGGGGAAGGTTCGGCCGGGGGCGCCGCCGGGCTGGCCGCGGCTTTGTCGGGGGCGGGCTCGGGCGCGCTCGGGAGGGGCTCAGCAGCCGGCTCTGGCTGCGCGTCCCGCAGGGCGGAGGCCCCGCCGCGCCCTCGCAGGGCAACGACCGCGATCACGAGGACGACCACGGCCACGAGGATGAGGATCGTCGTGACAGACATGAAAGAAGGACCCGCTGGGATGTCCCCGGGGCGCCGACTATAGAGAGCCAGGCTCCGATCCGTCAACGAGAGTCGACGGGGGGCTCCAGCTGGCTTACCCGCGCCTCGATCTGGCGCACGTCCTCCGCTTCAGGTGGGATGGGGCCGTAGTAGGCGCGCTCGACGTCGTCGGCGAGAGGGGCCGCGGCTGGGGGCAGCTCCCCGCGCAGCTCGCGGATCGTCCGCTCGCGCCAGGGCAGATCCGGGGCGCGGCGGCGCATCCAGCCCCGGAACGCGGCGAGGGCACGAGCGCGCCAGGTCTCGAGGTGCACTTCGATGCGGTCCCAGCGCCCGTCGTGGGGCACGGTGAACCGTTCGGTCACGGGGGCCCGGCCCTCGGCTTCGAAGGTCGCGGTCCACGCTCCCTCGGCGAGCTCGAGGGAGAAGCTCGCGGGCCCTACGGCGTGGCGGGCCGGTTCGGGACCTTCGAGCAGGAGGGTCCCCGCCAGCGGGCTGTCGTCGCGGGCGTCGAGCAGGCGCCCACCCAGCCGACGAGAGCGTCGCCCTCGGGAGCGCTCGCCCAGCGAGACCCCGGCCGTGGGTCGCAGGAGCGTCGGTGGGTGGACACGGGGATCCCGCCGTCGTAGCCACCACAGCGCGGCGGCGCAGAGCCCGAGGGGAAGGAGCGACCAGGCCCACCGAACCGAAGCGAGGCCATCCGCCGCGAGGACGACAGGGGCGCTCTCGCTGCTGCCGTGGCCTGGGCTGTCGCTGTCGAAACGGGCCCGGAACACGAGGCTCTCGGTGGCGCTCGCCTCCAGCTGGGTGGTCCACCGGAAGGCACCTCGGGTGTCCGTCAGCACCGTTGCCTGGTGGTCGGCACCTCTGAAGATCCCGACGCCACGGCGCGGCAGCGGCCCGGCGCTGTCTCGAAGCGTCCCTCGCAACTCGACCGTCTCGCCGGGGCGGACGCGGGCGGAGGAGCTCGTCAGGCTCAGACGGGTGCGCCGGTACCGCACGATCGGCAGCTCCGTTCGGGCCTCCGAGCGCCGTGAGTCCCCAGGGGTCCGGGCGACGAGCCTCCCCACACCCGGGTTGCCAAAGGCGGCGGAAGGCAGGCGGATGGTCCAGCGGCCGTCCTCTCCCGTCCGACCGGAGGCGA
>JALVDI010000110.1 GCA_027009115.1 Polyangiaceae bacterium
ACCCCTGCCTCGCACTCCGCGCGGACGGTGACCTCGTGGTCGTCCGCGTCCAGATCCAACCGGGTCCTGCCCCCAACGTCGAGGGCGAGGTGGACGCCCGCTCGCCGTCGGTCGAAGCGCCGCTCGACGGCGACGGGGTCGTGGGTGTCGTCACCGGCGAAGCGTGCCCGCGCTCGGTACGAGGTCAGCTCGCCGGGCACCGCGAGTTGGAAAGCCCCATCGGGCCCGGTGCGCACGACCTCGCGCAGGTGCCCCGTCCCGGCGCTGTCGATGACCTCGATGGTGACGTCTCGACGCGGGAGGGGCTCGCCGAGGTCGTCCCGGAGGCTCCCGCGGAGCAGCGCCGGATCCCCTCGGCGCTCGACGAGTTCGATCCGCGTCTCGGCGCGCACATGGACCACCGGCTGCGCCTGGAGGAGGGACGCCCACGACAGGACGAGAGCGATCGCGAGGTGCCGCCGCATTCTCGGACAAGGTGATCGCAGCGACGGGGCTGGGTCAACGGCGGCGGAGCTTTCCGGCGTGAAGTCGTTGAGAAGTGGTTGATCGGCGGGGGAGAGCCCGGCGATACTCGCCGGACCTCCGTGAAGGTTCGGCAGCGAAGCGCGTCCAACGGGGCACGGCTCGGCGGTGACCGAGGAGGGTGGTGGCATTGGGTAGGTTCGGCGTCGCGTGTGTTCTCGTTCTGCTGGCGTGGACCTGCGTTCTGGCGCCGGCGCGCGCCCAGCGGGGACGCGCGGCTTACCTCACCCGCTTGCTCGCGACCTCCGATACCTTCCGCGTGCGCGCCCAGGCGGCCGTTTCCTTGGGACGCTTGGAGCCCGACGAGGCGATCGTGTCGGCGCTGGCTGCGGCGCTAGGCGATCCACACCCCGCGGTTCGCACGGCGGCGGCCTCCTCCCTCGAGCGCCTCGCCGATCCAGCGGCCCTCCCGGCTCTCCGGCGTGCGCGCCGTGATCGCGATCGCTCCGTGCGCCGCGCCGTCAACAGTGCCATTCGCGCGCTGGAGCGCGTGGCCCGGAGTCGACGGGACCGGCCGGAGTCCCGAGGTGGGCAGGGCGCCGAATTCTACGTGGGGATCGGGATGCCGGGGAACCAGGCCGGTGTCGATTCGGCCACCTTGAGGCGCGCTCGGGCGTTCATCGAGGGCCGGCTGCGGGAGATGGACGGGGTTCAGGTGGCGCCGGAGCGGGAGAGTGTTGCCCAGGCCCGTCGCGTGCTGCAGCGTCAGCGGCTCACCGGCTACTACATCGACGCCTCGATCGTCAGCGTGGAAGAGAGCGGCGGGGGCACGCGGGCGGTGGTTTCGGTGATCCTGAACACGTACCCGGGCCGCGACATGCGCGCCATCCTCCAGGGGGCCGCGACCGTGCCCGGGGGCCGAGGCCCGGCAGCGGCACGGCAAGCCATCGAGGGGGCACTCCGAGGGGCCCTGCGCCGGCTTCCGCAGGCCATGGAGGCCAGCCGTCGCTAGACTTGCGGCAGATTTGGAAATTTGCGCTCGCGCGGCGTAGGATCCTTCGCGAAGGACGGAATCACATGGGGGCCGAAGCACAATCGCAGCCGTTACCGAAGAAAGCAGGAGGGCCTCCCAAGCGGCGCCTGCGCAACTACCTCCTCGATCCGCGTTTCCAGCTCAAGTACACGGGGATGGTCGTCGGCGTGACGGTGCTCGTCGCCGTTGTCCTCGGTTGGTTTGCCTACGATTACTCGCGCGGACAGACCGAGTCCATGACCATCACCCTCGCGATGCAGCCGGACCTGGCGCCGGAGGTCGCCGAGGATCTGGAGGGGTGGGCCGAGGCCCAGGATCGCAAGGTCTTGATGGGGATCGTCGGAGGCATCCTCTTTCTCGCGCTCGCCCTCGGGGTCACGGGGATCCTCGTGACGCACAAGCTGGTCGGCCCGGCGTACAAGATGAAGCTGCTCTTTGGGAAGGTCGAGAGCGGGAAGCTGCAGCTTGCAGGCCGGCTCCGGAAGGGCGACGAGCTGCAGGATGTCTTCGAGGCCTTCGCCAACATGGTCGAGGCGCTGCGGGCGGCTCAGGAACGTGAGATCGCGGAGCTCGACGCGGCCATCGAGGAGGCGAAGCGGGCGGGTACGCCCGATGAAGCCATCGCGCACATCGTGCAGGTGCGCAACCGGATGCAGGCAGCCCTCGAGGACGACTGAGCGCGACGAGCCCGCGCCGTTCGAGGCGAGGGGGTCGCGAGCGGTCGAGCCCCGGTTGTCGAGGACGGACATTGCGCTCAGGTCGGCAGGTCGGAGATCCGGAGCGGCGCAGGTTCCAGATTAGAAGGCGTCCTCGTAGTAATCGAGCGACGTGACCTCCCCGGCGCGGTTCAAGAGCACCCCGGCGGCGTCGAAGCGGAGCCTGACTCTCCCGAGATCCCGACCTTCGGTGGCGAGCCAACGCGCTGTCGCCTGCCGGACCCGTCGGACCTTCTCTGGACCGATCGTCTCCACGGGGGGGCCGAAAGCGGTCGAGGTGCGAGCGCGTACCTCGCATACGACGAGCAAGTCCCGGCGCCGCGCGATGAGGTCCAGCTCGAGCCGGCCCACCCGAACGTTGCGGCCCAAAATAGCGAAGCCGCGCTCCCGAAGAAGCGCGGCGACGGCGTCCTCCCCGCGCCGGCCAAGGGCTGCGCGGTCCACGAGATCAGGATTCGCTCGGCAGCGTCTCGTTGCGCACGCAGTAGCCGCCGCGGATCCCGTCCCCTCCGAGGGTCAAGAGGTCGTCCTGGCAGGTGAAGCCGCTCGGGCAGCTGCACGTAGGCGTGTTCGAGTCGCCCTGAGAGCTGCAGCGGCAGGTGCAGTAGACTCGCTCGTCGATCTTCTCTTCCGGCTGCAGCCCGGCACACTCGGCGGGCGAGCGACCGGACGCCAAGCACTCCTCCTGCGACTCCCGAGGGTCGAGCGCCACCGAGGCCCCGAACTGGTAGACCATGCAGACACGCGTTCGGCACTGCACGGAGCTCGTCTCGAGATAGGCCTCGCCAGGCTGGAAGCCGTTCGTCGGCACCGACTCGGGCACGCACGGATCGCCGACGCCGGTCGAAGGACAACCTCCAACCAGAAGTCCGACTCCCACGAGCCACAGCAAGCGCATCGTCTTCATCTTCATCCTCGTCCCATCGCCCTCGGGCGATTGCGGCGATCCGTTGCCTGCGGCCGCCGCGCTGTTGTCACCTGATCCGTCTCGAAAAACGTCCCGCGTGGAAGAAGCGACCCCAATTCGTACGCGGGCAAAGTGTCTCAAGGGTCAGTCGATTCGAGACGACGGACTTTCCACGCGGTGGGGAACCTACAGAGTGCCGTGCCTGGGTGTCAAGCAGCTTCGCATGCATCCGCAGCTGGCCCGAACCCCCTTGACAAGGCGAGGAAGACCTCCCTATCATCGCGCCCCACTACGGGTGCAAGGCGCTGAATTTGTTGGGTATTTTTTGAATCTCGGGCCGAGGTCGGCTTTCGGGATGCAAGAAGCGCTTGGCGCGTGCACGAGGAGCGATCGATGAGGGGCAACACGACACGGACCTGGATCGCGATGGTCTTGGCCCTCTGCGCGGTGACAGCGAACGCGCAGGACATGACGTTCGAAGTCGAGGAGACGGGTCAGCCGCCTGCGCCGCCCGCGGAGGGGCCACCCAGCGAGGCGCTGGCCAACGCGCTCCGGCTGTATCAGCAGGAGCGCTACCCGGAGGCTGCGGTCCAGTTCCAGCGTGTCGTCGAGGGCGAGACCCAGGACGCCGCGGCGAACGTGCAGAAGGCGCAGTTCTTCCTTGGGAAGTGCCTCTACCACCTGCGCTACTATCAGTCTGCCCTCGCGATCTTCGACGAGATTGGCCAGCAGGGGGTGGGGCATCTCTACTTCAACCAGACCCTGCAGTGGTTGGCTCAGCTCGCCTCGCAGCTCCCGGAGCCCGCGGGGATCATCGAGAAGGTCGGCCGCTACGGCGTCGACCAGCTCGAGCAGTTCAACACCGCCGAGAGTCAGGAGCTCTACAACGAGCTCCTCTACATCATGGGTCGCTTCAAGTACTCGCAGGGCGAGTTCGCCGAGGCCATCGAGCTCTTCCAGCGTGTCTCTCCGCAGTCCTCTTTCTACGTCAAGGCGCGCTTCTTCGACGGGATCGCGCACATCCGCATGCGGCGGGCGCGTCCGGCGATTCAGGCCTTCCGCGCCATCATCGAGGCGATTGAAGAGGGGGAGGTCGAAGGCGTCGAGGACGAGGAACGCATGCGGAACCTCGCGTGGCTTTCCCTCGCGCGGGTCTACTACACGGCGGCGAACCGCACCGCGGAGGACGGCAGCCGCGAGATCGACGGCCGCCTGCTGGGTCAAGCCGTCGAGGCGTGGAACACCGTCGACCAGGGCAGCGAGTACTGGCTCCCGGCGCTCTTCGAGTCGTCTTGGGCGTTCTTCCTAGCCGATGAGTACAGCCGCGCGCTCGGCAACATCCACAGCATCTTCTCGCCGTATTTCGAGGACGCCTACTATCCGGAGGCGCTTGTCCTCAAGGCGGTGACCTTCTTCGTCAACTGCCAGATCGAGAACGCAGAGGCGGTCGTCGGGCAGTTCCATGAACGCTACGATCCGGTCCGCGCCGAGCTCGAGGAGATCCTCGGTCGCTTCGAGGACAACACCGCGTTCTTCGAGTTCCTGGTGAAGGTGCGAGCCGGCGAGGCCAACCTCAGCCCAACGGTGCGGGGCATCGTGTCGACGGCCCTCTCCGACCGCACACTGCTCCGGCACATCGAGTACGTGCGCGTGCTGGAGGCGGAGGAGCGGCGCCTGAGTGAGGCTCCGGCCGAGTTCCAGAACTCCTCCCTCGGGAACCGAATCCTTCAGGACGTGGCCGTCGCGAAGTCCTTCGCCATCGACCAGACCGGTGACCTCGCGCGTGGGCGGTACACGCGGCTCATCGATGAGCTTGCCGATCTCTCCAACCAGGTGGACACCGTCGAGCTTGAGATCGCGACCTTCCAGCGCGGCCAGCTCGATCAGGAGATGCAGCAGCAGATGACGGCTGCGCAGCGGTCCGGGGGTGGCAACGTCGAGGTCGACGAGGAGCATCAGCTCTGGCCCTTCGATGGCGAATACTGGCGTGATGAGCTCGGCTACTATCGCCAGCAGGTCACCAACCAGTGTGGGAGGTGAGGGCGATGCGTTCCCCGATCTTGATCCTCAGCGCCCTGCTCTTGGGCTTCACGGGTCTCACGGCGACCGCGAGCGCCCAGTCCTCCATGGGTGGCGGCAACTCGACGAGCGGCGGCGTCTGCATCTCCCCGGAGGCCGAGACGCGCGTGCGGGAGTGCCCGAGCGCGGCGGCTCGTCCGACGCCCCGCCGCCAGCAGGCGGGGATGGCGCCCCGCAGTCGTTTGCGGACCGCGGCGCCTCAGAAGCAGGAGACGAAGAGCCAGGGGCCGACCGGCCCTTCGGTGGAGATCGACATCGCGACGCGGCGCGGCCGCGAGCGTGTGCAGGCGCGCGCCTGGCAGCTGCTGCAGCGTGAGGTTCGGATCCTCAACCGCCTGGTCGCCAACACTCGACCGAACAATCCCCAGCGTCCCGAGATCCTGCTGCGTCTCGCTGAGACCCAGTTCGAGATGCAGACGGCGCTCAACGCGCGCGTCCGCAGCTTCGACGAACCGATCTTCCAGGCGTGTCAGCGCCAGAAGAACCGGAGCCGCTGCCGCCAGGCGCGGCAGGCGCAGCGGCAAGCGCAGCAGCAGCTCAACGAGGCGCGACAGGCGGCCATCCGTACGTACGCCACCCTCGTCAACGACCACCCGGATTTCCCGCGGATGGACGAGGTGCTCTTCTCTCTGGCGTTCAGCCTCGAAGAGATTCGCCAACATGACCGCGCCCGGCAGGTCTATCACCGTCTTATCAAGGGTTATCCGGAGAGCCGCTTCATCCCCCACGCCTACCTCTCGTTCGCGGAGTTCTACTTCAACGAAGGGGAGATGCGCGCGGCGCTCCAGTTCTACGACAAGGTGACCGAGTTCCCGCCCGAGCGGAACCCGGTTTACGGTTACGCCCTCTACAAATCGGCATGGGCTCATTACAACAACGAGGATTACCGCAACGCCTTGGCGTCCTTCGTGCGCACCATCGAGTTCGCGACCGCGAACCCCGATGCGACCGACGCTGCCAACCTGGCCCGGCAGTCACGGCGCGAGCTCGTCCTCCCGTACGCGATGGTGGGGCGTCCGAGCCAGGCTCTCGACTTCTTCCGCCGCTACGCCACCAACGAGGAGCAGGCGCTCGAGATGCTCGAGAGCCTGGCCGAGCTCTACTACGACACGGGGCAGTGGCCAGAGACGATCGCCGTCTACCACCAGCTCATGGCGGAGGCACCCAACAGCGACAAACTCTGTTACTGGCAGTCGCGGGTGACCAACGCCGTCATCTCCTCGAAGCCGAAGCCGGATCAGGTTCGCGAGCTGCGGCGGATGGTCGATGTCTACGAGGCCTTCGTGAACGGTGGCCAGCACTCGCCGGAGTCGGTGACCCAGTGCAAGAGTGAGACGGCCGGCATCCTGGCGTGGCTGGCGACCTCGTGGCACCGCGAGGCCATCGGGACCGATACCCAGCCAGGCACCAACGACCGGAGGACGATGCAACTGGCGGCCAGGCTCTACCGGCTGCTCATCGAGAAGTTCCCGGACATGGAGGAGCTGGAGTTCCCGAACATCGCGCGGGAGGACTGGCCGACGCAGTACAAGGTCGCCTACTACTACGCCGAGCTTCTTTGGAAGATGGAGGACTGGGCGCAGTGCGGCCCGGCGTTCGACCGCGTCGTGGAACTCGATCCGCAGGGTGAGTTCACCAGCGATGCCGCCTACGCGGCGGTGCTCTGCTACAACAGCCTCTACCAGCAGCAGTACCAGACCCGTGAGCGACAGACCCGTGAGGAGGCTGCCAATCGGCGAAGGCGCGGACGTCGTGGACGGCGCCGTCGTCAGGAGCCGGAGACGCCGAGCCTGGAGCGCCGTGAGTTCACGGACCTCGAGCGTGGAATGCTCAACGCCTTCCGGCGCTACATCTGCTTCGTAAACGACAGCGACGATCTGCCGACGATCAAGTACCGCATGGCGCGCATCTACTACGAGGCGAACCAGTTCGAGGAGGCTGCGGTGCTCTTCAAGGACATCGCCTGGAACCACCGCGACAGCGAGCTGGCGGAGTATGCGGCGAACCTTTACCTGGACTCTCTCAACGTCTTGGGGTCCCAGCGGGAGCCCAACCGTCCCGAGTGTCTGCAGGAAATCGAGAGCGCCATCGATCCGCTCAACGGTTTCTACTGCAGCACGCCGGACGCACGAGACGAGCACCCGGACCTTTGCGGGGTGCTCACGACGCTCAAGTGCAATGTGATGCGCAAGACCGCGGAGGCGTACGGCAACAACGGCCAGCACAAGCGCGCCGCTGCGACCTACGTGCGCATCTTCCGCCGCCATCAGGAGTGTGCGGAAGAGGCCAACTTCGCGATGGACGAGGTGCTCTACAACGCGGCGATTCACTTCGAGGCCGCGCGCCTCCTGGGGCGGGCAATTCAGGTCCGCAAGGTGCTCATCGAGCGCTTCCCGGAGAGCGAGTACGCCAAGCGCGCGATCTATCTCGTCGGTGCGAACTTCCACGCCCTGGCGTTCTACGAGCAGGCGGCCGACTACTACGAGCGTTTCGCCAGCAGATATCCCGGGGAAGACGGCTCCGACTGCACGGATGAGGACCGAGAAGCAGGTACGTGCGCGATCGCGCACGAGGCATTGCAGAATGCGGTCTTCTTCCGGATGGGTCTGGGAGACACGGACAAGGCCCGCGAGGACGCTCGCCTCTTCGCGCGCAACTATGCTCGGCGCTTGCCGCGCGAGACGTCTATGGTCCAGTTCTCGATTGGGACGATCTATGTCCGCGAGGAGAACTGGCGGCAGGTGGCCAGCCACTACCGCTCCTTCGCGCGCCAATACCGTCGCACGGCGCTGCCACACCACCTGCTCAAGGCGGAGGTCTTGCAGGGACGGGCACATTGGGAGATGGATGACAAGCGTACGGCGTTGCGTCACTTCCGCGCCGCGGTGGACCGCTGGCGTCGTACTCCCGAGGCGATCAGTTCCCTCGACGACGTCGATGACGCCAGCAAGATCCAGTACCTCAAGGAGGCCCTTGATGCGACCGCGGAGGCCCTCTTCTACCTCGCCGAGGAGAAGTATCAGGAGTTCCGCGCTATCAACTTCCCGCGATACCGCGGGGGGCGAAGCCTCGAGCGGGTCAACCGCTGGGCTCAGAACGAGTTCGCCGAGTGGATTCGCGCGAAGCAAGCGGCTCTCGTTGCGGCCGAGGCCGAGTACAACAAGATCGCTGAGCTCCAGGTGACGGTGCGCGAGGGGCTCCCGCCGCTCACCTCGCCGCCCTGGCTCATTGCGGCGGCTTCGCGGATCGGGTCGATGTACATCAGCATCATCGACGCGGTGCAGCGAGCGCCCATCCCCGAAGAGATCGAGAACGATCCGGAGCTCTTCGACATCTATGTGGGGGCCTTCGACGAGCCGCTCGAGCCGGTGCGGGCGCAGGCCGTCAGCAAGTTCGAGTACTGCTTGACCACTGCGACGAACGTACGGTGGTTCAACGAGTACTCGAGGATCTGCGAGACGGAGCTCAACCGCCTGGACCCGCGGCGCTACCCCGTCGCTGCGGAGCTCCGGGGCGAGCCCAACTACGTCCGGGCGAGTATCGGTGACCCGGGGCCGGTGGAGCTCGTGACCGGTGAGGACGACGCGGACGTCGGTGACAGCGGCAGCGACACCGCCGCGGGAGGTGAGTGATGGGGGTGCGCAACATCACGATGCGAGGCCTGGTCGCCTCTGGGCTCGCCCTTGCCCTCGCGTGCGGCGGTGGGTCCAGCACGGAAGAGGGCGAGGAGAACGCCGCGACGACGGAAGGTGGCGAGACGATTCGCACGGCCGGGGGCGCGGCGGTCAACGTGGAGGCCCACAACGATTGGACCGACGGGCTGCGCCTCTACAGTCAGTACGACGAGCAGGGTTGGAACGAGGAACGCTGCGCTGCGGTGATCTCGAAGTTCGAAGAGGCGAACGAGGCCCAGGGCGGCTCTTTCGCCGAGGCGCTTTATATGGCTGGCCTCGTGTCGCAGAAGTGCAGCGACACGAGCAAGGCCCGCGAGTTTTACCGGCAGGCGCTTCGCGTGGCCGAGCAGGCGTACCAGACGGCTCGACGGGAGAACCGTTCCCTGCCGGGCAATGGGCCGCTTTGCAAGGCCCGGGTCGCGCTCGCGCTGCTGGACATGGAAGCGGGCCGAGGGCAGGGGGCCCGGCAGGCGTTCGAGCGCGCGGTTCGGGAAGACCCGCAGTGCACGTCAGCCTATGTGAACCTGGCCATCCTCCAGCGTGAGGCCGGCGGCGAGCAAGAGGCCGAGGCCCTGCGAAACCTGCGACGGGCGCTCGCGATCGAGTCGGACTATCTGCCGGCGTTCAACCAGATGGCCCTGTTGCACTACAGCCGTGGTCTTCGCCGCGGAGGGGGGGCGTCTCTCGATCTCGCCGAAGTCGTGTGTCGCCAGGCGCAGCTGATCGACCGCAACTATGCGCCGATCTACAACACCTGGGGGCTGGTGAAGATCAAGAAGGGCGACGTCATCGAGGCGCTGCGCTACTTCGAGCGAGCCATCGCCCTCGACGACGATATGTACGAGGGGCACATGAACTTTGGCCAGGTGACCCTCTCGTTCCGCGGCTACCAGGACGCACGTCGTTCCTTCGCGAAGGCCGTCGAACTGAAGCCGGATTCCTATGAGGCGCACGTGGGGCTCGGGGCGGCGCTGCGTGGCCTCGAGCAGTTCGCGGAGGCGAAGGCCCAGTACGAGCGTGCGATCGAGATCGATGGAAACCGGCCGGAGGCCTACTTCAACCTCGGGTTGTTGTACCAGAGCTACATGGGTGGCGACTCGATGGCTGCGACGATCGCCAATCTGGAGCGGGCCAAGACGTACTTCAACACCTTCCTCTCCAAGGCGGGCAACAGCCCGCGTTACGCGGACGCGGTGCGGGATGTCCGCAACCGCTGTCGAGAGCTGAGCCGTCGCCGACGGCGGGGGCGAAACAGCAACCGCCGGTACGCGGCCAACTGTCGGCCCGGCCGCCTTCAGGTCATCGACGACACCATCGCAGCCCTACGCGAGGCGGAGCAGATGCAACGTGAGGCGGAGCAGATGCAGCGTGAGGCGGCCGCACAGCAGCGTCAGATGGAGCAGCAGGCGCAGGAGGGGCAACCCGAGAGCGAGTGATGCGACGCTCAATTTGCGAGGAAAAGGCCCGCTCTGGCGGGTCTTTTCTCGTTCTGGCGGGGGGCGGCCGTGTCGTGCGGCGCTCGCGGCCATGGTCGAGGGTGCCGTAGGGCGGACGGAGCGGGCGCAGGCGGGGTGAGTGGTGGCCGCGGGGTGGCTCCAGACCTCCTTGCCGTGGTTGCAGCTCGCGAAAATCTCTGCTCCGGACACGCGCAGCGGGAACCTTGCGGATGGATCGTTGTCTGAACCTGCGGCCCTGCAAGACGGGAGTGCTTGGTTCGAGCCGGATCGTCGTTGACGCCCAGGAAGTGAGCGGGGTAGGATTCGCCGGCTTTGGACCTGGCAGCAGGTGCGCGGCTCACAGGTGGTCGGAGGTTGAACGTGAAGAAACTCCAAGCGTTGGTAATCGTGACGTTGCTCAGCATCGCATCCGCTGTTTTCGCGCAGGATCAGGGAGACGCGACGACCTACGACTTCGAGGACGATCTCGTCTCGGGTGACCTCGTGCGTCCGGACGGCGAGCTTCTCAACGTTCGCCGGCGAGGGCGTCGTTCGTCGCTCATCCGAATCCGCGAGCACTTCATCCCCGAGATGCTCAAGTCGGTCGAGGATCTCTGAGCCGAAGCACCCCCCTAGGAACGCAAGAGCAGCAGGTCAAGCACGTCGCGTCGGGCGAGGTGAGAAGGCGGACTTCACACCTCGCGGCGCCCACCGGAGGCGAAGGTGAGCAACGAAATTCCGATGAAGTTCCGAATCCAGTCCCCGAACGGCGAGGAGCGGATCGAGGAACTCACGCAAGACATCATCAAGGTCGGCAAGCTGCCCTCGAGCCACCTGCGCATTGACGATGACAACGTCTCACGGATGCACGCCGTAATCGAGGTGACCGGTCCCGAGGACGTCTTCATCATCGATCTGGGTTCGGCATCGGGCACGATCGTCAACGGGCAGAAGGTCAACAAGTGCAAGCTGCAGAGCGGCGACGAGATCACCCTCGGTGACACGAAGGTGATCGTGGAGATCGGCGCCCAGGCTGCGGAGACGGCGGGCGCTGGCGATGCTGCGCCACAGGAGGTGGAAGAGAGCGCAGCGCCCGCTCAGGCCGCAGCGGTCCCGCCGCCGGCCGTGCCGAACCCGTTCGCGCCGCCGGGGCCTGTGCCGAACCCGTTTGCAACGCCGGCAGCGACGCCGGCGGCGACGACCGAGGCGGAGGAGGACCCGGAACAGGTCCAGTATGGGATCGTCGCGAGCGGGCCGCCGGTTTCGCCCGATGAGTGCGAGGTGCCGGAGCCAGCGATCGAGGTTCGGATCATGTGGGGCGACCGGCAGGTCCTGCACGTCGAGCACTTGGCGCCGATTCGGGCGTTCTACGTCGGGGAACCGAGCCCGAACGCTCCCGTCGACTTCCTCATGGCTTCGGAGGTCCTTGGAGCCTCGCGCATGCCGCTCGTCACCGAGAGCGGAGCGGCGGTGATCCCGGCAGGGGCCACGGGTGTCGTGACCGTCGGTGAGCAAACGATGACCCTCGAGGAACTCGAGGCGAGCGGCAAACTGCAGCCCTGCGCCGAGCTTCCTGGAGCCAAGCAGTATCCGCTGCCTCCGGGTGCGACCGTGAAGATCGAGCACAACGGCTTTGTGTTCGTGGTCCGGCAGACGAACGCGGGCAAGAAGATTGCCGCGGGGTTCAGCATTGACTGGCAGCCGCTGATGTACGTCTTCGGATCGATGTCGATCTTCGGCATTCTTCTTTTGTTGATGTACTTCATCCCGCCCGCCGGTGGCGGTCTCAACCTGGACCTCCTCAACACGGACTCGCGT